>WGBH01000162.1 GCA_015494435.1 Thiotrichaceae bacterium
GTTTTCTATTGTCTGGATTTATTGCTGTTCAGGTAAAGTGTAAACTACTTTTTAGGTATATGAAGGATGCCCAAAATAATGATATTTTACCAAGGAAGACACTAAAAGCTCACGGCTTAAAAAAAATTTCTTAAAAATAAGCACGCTACAATTACGCAACATGGTCTCTATTGAAAAGGAGTAATTGCATGCCGTTATAGCAATTCAGAGTATTCATCCAAAATTAGTCAGCTCCATCAATGAATTATTTCAAGCACAAAAAATCCCTCTTTTTTAATTTGGGAATATTTTGAAGCAATCCAATTTTCATTTTTTAAGCGAGATTGAGAGTTAGTCACCTCCAGCAGGTCGATGTGATTAACCTTATATTTCGGAGTAAGGCATCTCCATTTTTTCAAGTCACGAAACGGTCTTGAATACGGGACATTGAAATAGTCTCTAAACGGGCTGTCTCTAGAGCAGTCCATTGCATTACTGCAATAAGGTCTTTCCACAGGGTTTTCAATGTTTTATGATTTTTACCACGAAGATGATTTTCCTGAAATTTAACGGTTTTTACCATTAGTTGGTTAATCAAGCTCGCCATTTGCATAAATTGATGATAATTTTTCATGGCAAGATAGCTTGTTCTAGAATATTTATGTTTCATACAATATCCCCCATTTTTCAGTGTATTAAATCCCTCATTTTCTATTTTCCACCGAAGCCGTCCTGTTCTGCTACTATTTTCGATATTTTTAGTATTTAACGGCAGATTTGTAATATGAACAAAACGTTTATATTTTATGGGCTTATTGTCCTTACTAGGCGAGTGAATAATGATTTCATCACACTCTAAATAGTTCAAATCATAGCCACGATAATCTATCTTATTAATCCATCTATAATGGCGTTCCTCTATAGAGCCATCAGGTTCTTTCAGCTTTTCGTATTGTTTATTATCAACTTGCTGGCTCCATTCCTCACAAATTTTACGCCAAACCGTCGGTAAGTTTCCCTCTTTAAAAGTAACGATAAATCCCCATTTGTTCGCCTTGCAGATAGCAAAAAAACCTTCATAGGGATACAGTCCATCACCTAAAATGACAATAGGTAACCTCGGAAAAGCCTTTTTTAGCTTCTCTGCAATTCTCGTAAACGCTTTTCGTTCACAGTCCTGTTTATCATATTTTTCATCCGCTGGATTTTCGATCCATTCGGTTGCTAAGGAAATAGAAAAGCCATTATAGGTTACTAAATGTGCTTCAACCACTTTATGAGAATAAGTGGTTTTTCCCTTTTTAGAGGTTTGAGACAAACATTGAGAGCAGTGTTGATGCTTAAAATTGGCAACCCCTGTTCCATCAACAGCAACAGGATACCATTGCCCTCGAAAACGTTGATTATAAAATACTTTATGCCTTAGTCAATGTCTGAACCATCTTAACTTTTAATTGCTCTATCTGAGTTGTCTAGTTTTTTTATAACCTTATCAGTGGTATCAGGATGGGGCAGAGGAAGTCTAAATATCTTGTGCATCAACCTGTGGATTATGAAAAGTTACGGGTATTGTTCATATCGTTGTATTTTAATGGAGATTTCGCTTGGTGGGTAACATCAGTTACTCAATATTCTGCACTTGTTCGCGCATTTGTTCAATCAGCACTTTTAAGTCCACAACGGCTTGGGTGGTTTTAGAGTCATTGGATTTGGAGCCGAGTGTATTGACTTCTCGATTAAATTCTTGCATTAAAAAGTCTAAACGTCGTCCGACAGCATCTTTGCGTTGCAGGACACGTTTTACTTCTTGAAGATGGGCATTGAGTCGATCAATTTCTTCGCTTACATCAAGACGTTGTGCTTGGATGACAAGTTCTTGCTCTAAGCGGTTTTCATCAACGCTTAAATCTAGATCAGCAATACGTGTCATTACTTTTTCTCGCAGTGCGAGTAATACTTCTTTGCGACGTGCGTGTATTGACGCAACAATGGTTTCTATTTCATCACAACGTTGGGTAATAAACTGACTTAATTGCAGACCTTCTCGCAAGCGTGTTGCAATCAGATCATCAAGGGCTTGTGCTAATAAATTCTGTGCTTGTTTAATTATATTGCTAAGATCAGTTGTGGGTGTTTCTATCACACCTTGCCAGTTCAATATATCGATGCAAGATAAGGCAACGGGTTGTTGAGCGAGGGTTTCAATTTGCTGACGTGCATCGAGCAAGGCAATAATTTGTGCTTCATTGAGGTGTATTTGATGTGAATGGGTGGCAGAGGATTCATAGCTTAGTTTAGCTTCGATTTTACCGCGTTTTAAGCTATCACGAATTTGTTCTTTTAGTGTATTTTGATGGCTTAGTAATGCCGATGGTAGGTGTAGACTAATATCAAGATAACGATGATTAACAGAGCGTAATTCCCATTCAAGCTGGCTATTATTGTCACTAAATTGAGCGCGTGCGTAGGCGGTCATACTTTTTATTGAAGAGTTTATTGTTGTCATTTTTTAATGGAGGGTATGGGTTGAAAAGAGAGTTTTCAAAAAAAATCCCCGCAAGAGCAGGGATCAGTTTGTATTTTATGAAAATTGCTTATCGCATTATTTCATATAAGGGAGTTTTAATCATTATTTGCGTAAATAAACCGTTGAAAGTCCAAATCCTGTCCAATCTTGCATTCCACCACGGTACCATTTGATTTTCTCGGCTGGATAACCTTTCTTTAATAAGAGTTTGATATTAGCTGTTGATTGCTGACACCAAGGACCATTGCAGAATAAAACTAAGGTTTTTGCTGCGCTAAAATCGAGTTTGTCGCCTTGCCTTTTTGCGCCAAAACGATTGATGATAACGTCTTCAGCGGTAGCCGCATCTTCCCATGCCTCTGCGCCTTTAACACTTAATTTTGTCCAAGGAATATTAACAGAACCTGGAATGGTTCCACGCGTTAGCCATTCAGGTGTTCTTGCATCAATGACCATAATGGGTTCACCTGCGGATGATCTTTTTAGATAATCCAATGTTTCTAGTTCACCAATGGTTTCAACC
>WGBH01000163.1 GCA_015494435.1 Thiotrichaceae bacterium
GTTATTTTATTGGTGATGTAATGAAGATATGCATTACTTGTATGTCGTCAAAGACCGTAGGTGTTCTGTTTTAGGAACTTAATTGAATTTAGCCTGCGTAGACGGCGTAGCCAAGTCAGTTGATGGTTTGGTAGCGTCGTTATTTATTACATTCTTAAGTTAATTTTTAAATAAATTATTGGAATGTTTGATTAATGGTGGTGTTACTGCCGAATAAAAGAGGTAGATGCTGTGGCGTTAACTTTTGAGGACAAGAAAAAGATTGTCTCTGATGTTGCTGCGGTAGCTGCAGATGCTCACTCCGCGGTTGCTGCAGAGTATCGTGGGTTAAGTGTAGGTGAAATGACAGAATTACGTGTAAAAGCACGTGAGACAGGCGTTTATCTACGTGTAGTAAAAAATAATTTAGCAAAGATTGCCGTTACTGATACAGATTTTTCTTGTATGAGTGATGGTTTTATTGGACCTTTGGTATTGGCTTTCTCAATGGAAGATCCAGGATCAGCGGCTCGTTTGTTAAAAGATTTTGCTAAGGAGCATGACAAGTTGAAAGTTAAGATGCTTTCCGTTGGTGGAGAGTTATTAGCTGCTTCAGATATTGATCGTCTGGCCAAATTACCTACTCGTGATCAAGCGCTAGCTATATTGGCTGGAACGTTGAGAGCACCAGTAGAGAAGCTAGTTCGTACTATCAATGAAGTTCCAGGAAAACTTGTTCGTACTGTTGCTGCTGTGCGTGAACAAAAAGAGGCTGCGTAAGCAACTTTATTTAATACATTAGTATTGAGTTAATTAAATTAAACTGATTTGGGTTTTAGGAGAATACAATGGCTATTTCTAAAGATGACATTCTAGAAACGATTGCTGAAATGAGTGTGATGGAGGTCGTAGAACTGATCTCTGACATGGAAGAAAAATTTGGTGTGTCAGCCGCAGCTGCAGTTGCAGCTGCCCCAGTTGCTACTGAAAGTGGCGAAGCTGCTGTCGAAAAAGACGAATTTGATGTAGTAATGACTAGCTTTGGTGCGAAGAAAATTGCTGTCATCAAAGTAGTGCGTAGCATTACAGGCTTAGGTCTTAAAGAAGCAAAAGCAATGACTGAAGGTGTCCCTTCTGTCATTAAAGAAGGCGTTAATAAAGACGAAGCTGCTGATGTACAAAAGCAACTTGAAGAAGCAGGTGCTGTTGTCGAGCTAAAGTAATACGTGTTATTGATTGGAAACCTAGTTTTCTAAGCTTTTAGCTTAAGGCTGGCAGTGGTTTCGCTGTCGGCCTTTTGTTGCTTAAATATTTATCAAAGAGTTACTGCTTAAGATGAAATATCATAGATGATTTATCTTAATCAGTTGCTCTCCCAGCGGGATATATACTTGGCGCAGTATAATCAAACTATCCCCTATAAGTCCAAAAGATTATTTTTGTTGTGAGCTAATCTTTTGGAAAATACCGTTGTTTAGACGAGGAAACACGATGGCTCTTTCTTTTACTGATAAGAAGCGTATCCGTAAGGATTTTGGTAAACGTCCACAGGCTTTAGAAATCCCTAGTTTGTTGGAAATTCAGTTAGCATCATTTCGTCAATATTTGCAAACAAATATTCCTTTTAAAGATCGCAAAGATAAAGGGCTGCATGGTGCTTTTTTATCTGTTTTTCCTATTGTTAGTTATTCTGGTTTTGTACATTTAGAATACGTTGACTACCATATTGCACAGCCTGTTTTTGACGTGAGGGAATGTCAATTACGTGGTTTAACTTATGCAGCATCTTTGCGTGCAACACTTCAGTTAGTTATTTTTGATAAAGACGCTCCGAAAAAAACAAAAGTTATTAAGGAGATAAAAAAACAGGATGTGTATTTAGGTGAAATGCCGTTGATGACTGAAAAAGGTTCTTTTGTCATTAATGGTACCGAGCGGGTTATTGTCTCCCAGTTGCATCGTTCTCCAGGTGTATTCTTTGATCATGATAAAGGTAAATCTAACACAATGGGTAAATTATTGCATAATGCCCGTGTAATTCCTTATCGTGGTTCTTGGTTAGACTTTGAATTTGATCCAAAAGATAATGTTTTCGTTAGAATTGATCGACGCAGGAAATTACCAGCAACTATTTTATTGCGTGCTTTGGGCATGAATACGGAAGAAATTTTAGCATTCTTCTTTGATACTGTTGAGGTTACCTTAGGTACAGATAGTGTACAATTAGCCTTAGATCCTAAGCGTCTGCGTGGTGAGTTGGCATCTTTTGATATTGTAATTGATGGTAAGGTTATTGTTAATAATGGTCGTCGTATTACGGCTAAGCATGTTCGTTTGCTTTCAAAAGCCGACATTAAAAAACTAGATGTACCTGAAGAGTATATTCATGCAAAAATTATTGCTCATAATATCATCGATAAATCAACAGGGGAGCTCTTAGTTGAGGCAAATGCTGAGCTAACCGAAGAAGTCATTGAATTGTTGCGTGTCAATGAGATTAAGACATTTAATATTATTTATACTAATGAACTGGATTGTGGCGCTTTTATTTCTAACACATTAAATATTGATTCTACCGAAACGCCGTTAGATGCAATGGTCGAAATTTACCGCATGATGCGACCAGGAGAGCCACCAACGAAAGAGTCCGCAGAAAATCTATTCCATAACTTATTCTTTGCTGAAGAGCGTTATGATTTATCAGCAGTTGGACGGATGAAATTTAATCGTCGTCTTGAATATCCCGAAGAAACAGGTCCTTCGATTTTATTTGATCTTAATTACCTTAGTGAGCGTAAAGATGGTCCATCAAAAGCATTAGTAGAATTGTATGGTGAGCAATATAGAGCTTTAGAAGCCTTTGGCAAAGCACCTTCTGATATTGTGAATGGTTTGAAAACACTGATTGATATTCGTAATGGTCTTGGTGTCGTAGATGATATCGATCACTTGGGTAATCGTCGTGTGCGAAGTGTTGGCGAAATGGCTGAAAATGCTTTTCGTATCGGTTTGGTACGTGTTGAGCGTGCAGTGAAGGAGCGCCTAACTGTTGCAGAGAGCGAAGGTCTCATGCCACAAGATATGGTGAATGCTAAGCCTGTTTCAGCAGCCGTAAAAGAATTTTTTGGTTCTAGTCAGTTATCTCAGTTTATGGATCAAAACAACCCACTTTCTGAGGTAACGCATAAACGTCGTATTTCAGCGTTAGGTCCAGGTGGATTAACGCGTGAGCGCGCAGGTTTTGAAGTGCGAGATGTACATCCTACTCATTACGGTCGTGTTTGTCCTATCGAAACACCTGAGGGACCAAATATCGGTTTGATTAACTCACTAGCAGTGTTTGCGAAAACCAATGACTATGGTTTTCTTGAGACCCCTTATAGAAAAGTTGTCGATGGTAAAGTAACTGATGAGGTGGATTATTTATCTGCAATTGAAGAGTCTCGTTTTGTTATTGCTCAGGCAAGTGCAAACCTAGATGAAGAAGGTAACTTTGTTGATAATTCAATTTCTGCTCGTGAACTAAATGATTTCATGCAGGCAAAACCTGAAAATATCCAATACATGGATGTTTCTCCAAAGCAGATTGTATCGGTTGCAGCCTCTTTGATCCCGTTTTTAGAGCATGATGATGCTAACCGCGCCTTAATGGGATCAAATATGCAACGCCAGGCTGTTCCTTGCTTACGTGCCGACGCACCTTTATCAGGTACAGGTATGGAACGTGTTGTTGCAGTTGATTCGGCTTCTGCTGTTGTTGCTCGACGTGGTGGTGTGATTGATTCGGTTGATGCAACCCGTATTGTGGTACGAGTGAATGATGATGAGGCACAGAAGGATGGCGGTGTTGATATCTACAATCTGCTTAAGTATGCGCGTTCAAATCAAAATACTTGTCTTAACCAGCGTCCTATTGTGAAAATCGGTGATGTAGTCGCTCGAGGAGATGTGTTGGCAGATGGATCTTCAACGGATTTGGGAGACTTAGCATTGGGGCAAAATATGAAAATTGCCTTTATGCCGTGGAATGGCTATAACTATGAAGATTCAATTTTAATCTCTGAACGTGTTGTTGATGAAGATCGTTTTACCTCTATTCATATTCAAGAATTTACTTGTTTGGCGCGTGATACTAAATTAGGTCCTGAAGAAATTACTGCAGATATTCCTAATGTGAGTGAGAGTTTATTGGGAAAATTAGATGAAGCTGGAATTATCCAGGTAGGTGCTACAGTTAAGCCTGGTGATATTTTAGTGGGTAAAGTCACTCCAAAAGGAGAGACACAGTTGACACCAGAGGAGAAATTACTACGTGCAATCTTTGGTGAAAAAGCATCAGATGTTAAAGATACCTCTGCTCGTGTTAAAGGCAGTACCTTTGGTACTGTCATTGATGTGCGTGTTATTACCCGCGATGGTGTTGAAAAAGATTCTCGTGCGCTTGCTATTGAAGAAGAACAGCTTGCAATGGTGCGTAATGATTTACGTGATGAATTGCGATTATTTGAAGAAGATGTCTTTGCGCGTGTTGAAAAATTAATTCTAAACAAAGTTGTTGACGGCGGGCCGGCAGGTATTAAATCAGGTGGAAAAGTCACTAAAGTTTATCTTGATGATATTTCGCGACTTGAATGGTTTGATCTTCGTATGCGTAATGATGAAATCAATGTGCAATTAGAACATTTAAGTACTTCATTAAAAGATAAGAAAAAATACTACGAAGAGCATTTACAAAAACAAAAAGAGAAAATTTTCTCAGGAGGAGATTTAGCCCCTGGTGTTTTGAAAATGATAAAAGTCTTTGTTGCCATTAAGCGTCGTATGCAACCTGGTGATAAAATGGCGGGTCGTCACGGTAATAAGGGTGTAGTGTCACGTATTGTTCCTGTTGAAGATATGCCACACATGGCAAACGGTGAGCCTATTGATATTGTTCTGAATCCGCTGGGTGTTCCCTCTCGAATGAATGTTGGGCAGGTGCTCGAAACCCATTTAGGTTGGGCTGCAAAAGGTTTAGGTGAGAAAATAGGACGAATGCTGGATGCTAAGATCGCTATTGATGATTTGCGTCAGTTTATTACTGAAATTTACAGTACAGGTGGCAACCCCGAACAAGGCGATCTCAGTGAGATGACAGATGCTGAAATAGTTGAATTAGCAGGTAATCTACGTCGTGGTGTACCAATGGCAACACAGGTATTTGATGGTGCAACGGAGGAGGAAATAAAAGCAATGTTAAGGCTTGCAGATTTGCCAGAGTCAGGGCAAATTCAGTTATATGATGGTCGAACAGGTGATGTGTTTGAGCGTGATGTAACGGTAGGTTATATGCATATGCTGAAATTGAATCATTTAGTTGATGACAAAATGCATGCACGTTCAACAGGGCCTTACAGCCTCGTTACACAACAACCATTAGGCGGTAAAGCCATGTTTGGTGGTCAACGTTTTGGTGAAATGGAAGTGTGGGCATTGGAGGCCTATGGTGCTGCTTATACGCTTCAAGAAATGTTGACCGTTAAATCGGATGATGTGATGGGGCGAAACAAAATGTATAAAAATATTGTCGATGGAAATCATCATATGGAAGCAGGAATGCCAGAATCATTTAATGTATTAATGAAGGAAATTCGCTCGCTCTGTATAAATATTGAGCTTGAGAGGGATTAGTTATGAAAGATTTATTGAATATCTTTAGGCAACAAACGGAAACTGAAGAATTTGATGCTATTCGTATCGGATTAGCATCACCGGAAATGATTCGTTCTTGGTCTTATGGTGAAGTGAAAAAACCAGAAACGATTAATTATAGAACCTTTAAGCCTGAGCGTGACGGTTTATTCTGCGCCAAAGTATTTGGTCCAATAAAAGACTATGAATGTCTCTGTGGTAAATATAAACGCCTTAAACATCGTGGTGTTGTTTGTGAAAAATGTGGGGTTGAAGTTACACAAACAAAAGTGCGTCGTGAGCGTATGGCACATATTGAGCTTGCCTGTCCTGTGGCGCATATCTGGTTTTTAAAATCACTTCCCTCAAGGATTGGTTTATTTTTGGATATGACCTTGCGTGATATTGAGCGGGTCTTATATTTTGAAGCCTTTGTAGTTGTTGAGCCAGGAATGACAACGTTAGAGCGTGGCGCTTTACTGACAGATGAAGCTTATCTAGAAGCGCTTGAAGAATTTGGTGATGAATTTGAGGCAGGTATGGGAGCTGAGGCAGTTGTAGAAATGCTGAAATCAGTTGATCTCCATGATGCAATGAAGGCGTTGCGTGAAGAAGCAAATAATACCAATTCTGAAACTAAGCTAAAGCGTATTGGAAAACGGATGAAGCTAATGGATGCTTTTATCACTTCAGGGAATAAGCCTGAATGGATGATTTTGACCATTTTACCTGTGTTACCACCTGATTTGCGTCCTTTGGTTCCATTGGAAGGAGGGCGTTTTGCAACCTCTGACCTAAATGATCTGTATCGCCGTGTTATTAATCGTAACAATCGTCTGCGCCGTTTATTGGATTTAAATGCACCTGATATTATTGTGCGTAATGAAAAGCGTATGTTGCAAGAATCCGTTGATGCTTTGTTAGATAATGGTCGTCGTGGTCGAGCAATTACAGGCTCTAACCGTCGCCCACTAAAATCACTTGCAGATATGATCAAAGGTAAGCAAGGGCGATTTAGACAAAATCTATTGGGTAAACGTGTTGATTACTCAGGTCGTTCTGTGATCGTAACAGGGCCTGCTTTAAAACTACATCAATGTGGTTTGCCTAAAAAAATGGCATTGGAATTATTTAAACCTTTCGTTTTTGGAAAACTACAGCGCTTAGGTTTAGCAACAACGATTAAAGCGGCAAAAAAACTAGTCGAGCGTGAAACAGCAGAAGTTTGGAATATTTTAGCCGATATTATTCATGAACATCCTATTATGTTGAACCGTGCGCCAACATTACATCGACTAGGTGTTCAAGCATTCGAACCTATTCTTATTGAAGGCAAAGCGATTCAGTTGCACCCCTTGGTTTGTACTGCATTTAATGCGGATTTCGATGGTGATCAGATGGCAGTGCATGTGCCATTATCATTAGAAGCACAGACAGAAGCCCGTGTTTTAATGATGGCAACTAACAATGTATTATCTCCTGCTAATGGTGAGCCAATTATTGTACCTTCACAGGATATAGTTTTAGGTTTGTACTATATGACACGTGAAAAAATCAATGCTAAGGGCGAGGGAATGATTTTTGCGAGTCCTGAAGAAGCTAAAATTGCTTATGATACAGGGTATGTAGAATTACAAGCGAAAGTGCAGGTACGAATTAAAGATACGATAATTGATGAAAATGGAGACTTTGTTGAAACTATCAGTCGTATTGAGACCACCGTGGGTCGAGCTATTTTAACCTCTATTTTACCCAAAGGAATGCCATTTTCACTTATTAATACCGTGTTGAAGAAGAGAGCTATTGCTAATCTTGTCAATGAAGCATATCGAAGTGTGGGGCTTAAAGCATCAGTCATTTTTGCCGATCATCTAATGTA
Source organism: Thiotrichaceae bacterium (assembly GCA_015494435.1). Classification (GTDB taxonomy): domain Bacteria; phylum Pseudomonadota; class Gammaproteobacteria; order Thiotrichales; family Thiotrichaceae; genus JAGLBW01. The sequence goes on from WGBH01000163.1 coordinate 7,529, forward strand.
TACAGGATATTATTACGCTACTCGCTCAGGTATTTCTTTTTGTGCTGATGATATGATGATTCCAGAGGATAAGGCGGTCATTATCGGGCATGCAGAAGATAATGTGTATGAAATTGAAAACCAATATGCTTCAGGTTTAGTAACGCAAGGTGAACGCTATAATAAAGTTGTTGATATATGGGCAAGAACCAATGATCAAGTCGCTAAGTCTATGATGGATGGTCTAGGATCAGAAACCGTGGTGAATGCTAAGGGGGATACAGTCGAACAAGAGTCCTTTAATTCGATTTATATGATGGCCGATTCTGGTGCACGTGGTTCTCCTGCACAGATTCGTCAATTGGCAGGTATGCGAGGTTTGATGGCAAAACCAGATGGTTCTATCATCGAAACACCCATTACCTCTAATTTTAGAGAAGGTTTGAGTGTATTACAGTATTTTATTTCCACACATGGAGCACGTAAAGGTCTGGCAGATACGGCACTTAAAACAGCAAACTCAGGGTATTTGACGCGACGTTTAGTTGATGTTGCGCAAGATATGGTAGTTCTGGAAGAAGATTGTGGAACTGAGCGTGGCTTAACGATGCGTCCTATTATTGAAGGCGGTGATGTTGTAGAGCCTCTAGGGGATCGCGTCTTAGGACGTGTGACAGCCATTGATGTATTGGATATTAACGATAAGGTTGTTATTCCTGCTAAAACATTAATGGATGAGGAATGGGTTGCTCATTTAGACGAGCTAGGTGTAGGCGAAATTTTAGTACGGTCAGCGGTTACCTGTGATGCAGAGCATGGTGTTTGTCGTTATTGTTATGGACGTGATCTGGGTCGAGGACATTTGGTGAATATCGGTGAGGCAGTTGGTGTTATTGCAGCACAATCAATCGGTGAGCCAGGAACACAGTTAACCATGCGTACTTTCCATATTGGTGGTGCAGCAAGTAGAACAGCGGCAGATAGTAATATCGTGGTGAAGTCATCAGGTACCGTGCAGATGACAAATATTAAGACAGTCACTAACAAAGAAGGCAATCTTGTGGCTGTTTCTCGTTCTGGTGAATTGGGTATTGCTGATGCACAAGGTCGAATCCGTGAAAAATATAAAGTTCCCTATGGTGCTGTGATTAAAAGTTCTGATGGGGATAAGGTTGAACGTGGTTTTGAAGCCGCTACATGGGATCCGCATACACACCCTATTATCTCAGAAGTGGCAGGTAATATTGATTTCGTTGACTTTGTTGAAGGAAGCACTATTCAAAAAGAAATCGACGCTGTTACTGGCTTGAGTTCAACAGTGGTCTTAGATCCAACAGCACGACCTGCTAATGCAAAAGATCTTCATCCATTAATGCGCGTATTAGATGAAAATGGCGATAGCATCTTCTTCGAAAATACCAGTATTCCAGTTCAGTATCCATTGGCAGGAGGAGCTATTATCGGTTTGGCTAATGGTGTTAAGGTGGAAGTTGGAGATGTTATGGCTCGCTTGCCTCAAGAGTCTTCTAAAACCCGTGATATTACAGGTGGTTTGCCACGAGTAGCTGACTTATTTGAAGCAAGAAAACCCAAAATGGCGGCTATTTTAGCTGAGATTTCAGGTACTTTTTCTTGGGGCAAAGAAACTAAAGGTAAAAAGCGTATGATGATTACCCCTGAGCATGGTGATCATTATGAAATGTTAGTGCCTAAATGGCGTTCCTTTGATGTATTTGAAGGTGAAAAGGTCATTAAGGGTGAAATGATTGCAGATGGCGAGCCGAGTCCACATGATATTTTACGTTTATTAGGGGCATCGACACTGGCAGAGTATCTGGTTAAAGAAATTCAAGAGGTATATCGATTGCAAGGTGTAAAAATCAATGATAAACACATTGAAGTCATTGCCAAACAGATGATGCGTAAAGTATTGATTACAGGATCAGGTGATAGTGAATTATTGCGTGGTGAACAGATTGATTATACTGAAGTGCTTGAAATTAATAATAAGCTTCAAGCAGAAGGCAAATTACCTGCAAAATTTGATCGCCTACTATTGGGTATTACTAAAGCTTCTTTAGTTACTGATTCCTTTATCTCAGCTGCATCTTTCCAAGAAACGACACGTGTTTTAACAGAGGCCGCTGTGAAAGGGGCAAGAGATGATTTACGGGGTCTAAAAGAAAATGTCATTGTCGGTCGTCTCATTCCTGCAGGTACAGGTTTAGCACACCATACGAGTCGTCAACAAAAAAGACAGAACGCTTTGATGGAACAAATGGCAGCACTCACAGCAAAAAAAGTAGAGCAAGTTGCTAGAGAGGTAGAAGAAACGAAAAAAGTGGATGCTGACTCCTAGTAGTATCAATGAATGGTAAGTTCCATGCAATGACTTGCTGTACTCAAATGTATTAAAAAACTGACTTCATCGAATTAATTTTTAATGGAGTTTTCTTGTTCTAATGTAAATTTTAAAATCCTGTCTTGACAGGAGTCAGGCGGGATATTAGAATCTCGCGCCTTCAACGAATGCAGTGATTGTGTTCATTGTGTTTTAAAGATTCTTAATATTAAGTAGAAAGAATCTTATTTATTACGGAGAATTTTAGATGGCTACGATTAACCAGCTCGTACGCAAGCCACGCAAAAGAAAAGCAGAAAAGAGTAATGTTCCTGCTTTAGAGGCGTGTCCTCAAAAGCGTGGGGTTTGTACTCGTGTATATACAACCACGCCTAAAAAGCCAAATTCAGCAATGAGGAAGGTTGCGCGTGTGCGTCTAACCAATGGTTTTGAAGTGACTAGTTATATTGGTGGTGAAGGACATAACTTGCAGGAACACTCGGTGGTATTGATTCGAGGTGGTCGTGTTAAAGATTTGCCCGGTGTACGTTATCACGTTGTTCGAGGGTCTTTGGATACACAGGGTGTGCAGGATCGCAGACAAGGTCGTTCTAAGTATGGAGCTAAACGTCCTAAAGGTTAAAATTAGCTGTTAGTCGTCTTGTTATTTAATTATTTAATCGTAAGTAGGATAGGTTATGCCTAGAAGAAGAGAAGTTCCTAAACGTATTATTCTTCCAGACCCAAAATTTAAAAGTGAATTGTTGGCGAAGTTTATTAATACCATTATGAAAGATGGTAAAAAATCCATTGCAGAAAAAGTTGTATATGTTGCTTTAGATAAAATTTCTGAAAAGAAAGGTGGTGATGGAATGGATGTTTTGACCTCTGCTTTGGAAAATGTAAAGCCTTCAGTAGAAGTTAAATCTCGTCGTGTGGGTGGTGCAACTTATCAAGTTCCTGTCGAGGTGCGCCCTTCACGACAAAATGCTTTAGGTATGCGTTGGTTGGTTGATGCAGCACGTCGTCGTGGTGAGAAATCAATGGCATTGAAATTAGCAGGTGAACTAATGGATGCATCTGAAAAGCGTGGTTCAGCTGTCAAGAAACGTGAAGATACACATAGAATGGCCGATGCAAATAAAGCGTTTGCTCATTTTCGCTGGTAATTGCTTAAGAGATTGGGTTGAGTTAAAAATATGGCGCGTGTAACACCTCTGGAAAGATATCGTAATATCGGCATTATGGCACATATTGATGCAGGTAAAACGACGACGACAGAGCGCGTACTTTTTTATACAGGTGTATCACACAAAATGGGTGAAGTGCATGATGGTGTCGCTATCATGGACTGGATGGAGCAAGAAAGAGAGCGTGGTATTACGATCACCTCTGCAGCAACAACTTGTTTTTGGAGTGGGATGCAAAATCAATATGATCGGCATCGGATTAATATCATTGATACACCAGGGCATGTTGATTTTACTATTGAGGTAGAAAGATCATTGCGTGTTTTAGATGGCGCAGTTGCTGTTTTCTGTGCTGTTGGTGGAGTAGAACCACAGTCTGAAACAGTATGGCGACAAGCGAATAAATATAATGTACCAAGAATTGCCTTCATTAATAAAATGGATCGCGTAGGTGCGGATTTTTTGCGTGTTGTCGAGCAAATCAAAACACGGTTAGGGGCTTTGCCAGTTCCCGTTCAACTAGCAATAGGCGCAGAAGAAAGCTTTAGTGGCGTGATTGATTTAATTTGGATGCGCTCTATTCAATGGGATAATGCAGATTTAGGAGTAGAACCACAAATTGGTAACATTCCATCAACAATGATGGCATTAGCTAAAGAATGGCGTGAAACACTTTTAGAAACTGTTGCAGAATCTTCAGAAGAGTTGATGGATAAATACCTCGAAGAAGGAAGTCTGTCAGAACAAGAAATTATGAGTGGTTTACGTGTGAGAACATTGGCTGGAGAGCTGATTCCTGTCTTTTGTGGATCGGCTTTTAAGAATAAAGGCGTGCAAGCAATGTTGGACGGCGTGGTAGATTACTTACCTTCACCAATAGATGTACCTTCTGTTGAAGGTATGTTAGATGAGAAAGCCATTATTCGAAAAGCAGATGATAGTGAACCTTTTTCTGCATTGGCTTTTAAAGTAGCGACAGATCCTTTCGTTGGTTCCTTGACTTTTTTCAGAGTTTATTCTGGAACTTTAGAGTCAGGTAAGGTTGTTTATAATCCAAGAAAGGCAACACGAGAGCGTGTTACGCGTATTTTGCAGATGCATTCTAATTCGCGTGAAGAGGTGAAAGAGGTTAGGACAGGTGATATTGTTGCAGCCGTTGGTTTAAAAGATGTTATTACAGGTGATACACTATGTGATTTAAATCACATTATTACCTTGGAAGAAATGAATTTTTCAGAGCCTGTTATTTCAGTTGCGGTAGAGGCTAAAACAACGGCCGATCAAGATAAGCTAGCAATTGCATTAACAAGACTGACTCAAGAAGATCCTACTTTCTCTGTTAATACCAATGAAGAAACAGGTCAAACTATTATTTCAGGAATGGGTGAATTACATCTGGAAATTATTGTAGATCGCTTGAAAAGAGAATTTGATGTGGGGGCGAGCGTGGGTTCGCCACAAGTTTCTTATCGTGAAAGTATTAATAAGGCTGTTAAAGCGGAAGGAAAGTTTATCCGTCAAACCGAAGGTAATAAACAATATGGCCATGTTTGGGTAAAGCTAGAGCCTATGGAATATGGATCTGGTTATATCTTTGAGAATAAAATAAATGATGCTGTCGTTCCTGATGAATATATTTCTGCGGTAGATAAGGGAATTCAAGAACAATTAAAAAGTGGTGTTATAGCGGGTTTTCCTGTTATTGATATTAAAGCGACTTTATATGATGGTTCTTATCATGAAGTGGATTCAAATGAGGTTGCCTTCAAAGTAGCAGGTTCATTTGCAGCAAGAGAAGGTGTTTTACAAGCTGATCCAGCTCTTTTAGAGCCTTATATGGATATAGAAGTCGTGACGCCAGAAGAAAATATGGGTGATGTGATGGGGGACTTGAATCGTCGCCGCGGTATTGTTCGGGGCATGGATGATTCACCTGCGGGTAAAATTATTCGTGCAGAAGTGCCATTAAGAGAAATGTTTGGTTATGCAACTGATTTACGTTCTGTGACTCAGGGGCGGGCAAATTACTCAATGGTGTTTTCAAAATATGCAGAGGCACCTAAACATATAGCCGATGCGGTAATGAATAAAGGTGACTAAGCATGTCTAAAGAAAAATTTGAACGTAATAAGCCACATGTCAATGTGGGTACAATTGGTCATGTTGACCATGGAAAAACAACATTGACTGCTGCTTTAACAAAGGTTATGGCAGAAAAGATGGGTGGTGAAGTTAAGGCATTTGATGAAATTGACAATGCACCAGAAGAAAAAGCACGTGGAATAACCATTGCTACCTCACATGTTGAATATGAATCAGAAACTCGCCACTACGCCCATGTGGATTGTCCAGGTCATGCGGATTATGTGAAGAACATGATTACAGGTGCGGCACAGATGGACGGTGCGATTCTAGTAGTGTCCGCTGCAGATGGTCCAATGCCACAGACACGTGAACATATTTTATTGTCACGTCAGGTAGGTGTTCCTTATATCATCGTCTTTATGAATAAAGCCGATATGGTTGATGATGAAGAGCTTTTAGAATTAGTTGAGATGGAAGTGCGTGAATTACTTGATATGTACGAGTTCCCTGGAGATGATACACCGATTATCACAGGTTCAGCACTAAAAGCACTTGAGGGTGATGAAGCTTACATAGAAAAAATTGTAGAACTAGTTGATGCGCTTGATAGTTACATTCCAGAGCCAAAACGTGCGATTGATGGTGATTTTATCATGCCCGTAGAAGATGTTTTTTCAATATCAGGTCGTGGAACGGTTGTAACAGGACGTATTGAACGCGGCATAGTACACGTTGGTGATGAAATTGAAATCGTTGGTATTAAAGAGACTCAAAAGTCAACGTGTACAGGCGTTGAGATGTTCCGTAAATTACTAGACGAGGGACAAGCTGGTGATAATGTTGGAGTATTGCTACGCGGAATAAAGCGTGATGACGTAGAGCGTGGTCAAGTACTGTGTAAGCCAGGATCAGTTAAACCACATACAAAATTTGAAGCAGAAGTTTACGTTTTATCAAAAGATGAGGGTGGTCGTCATACGCCATTCTTTAGCAACTATCGTCCACAGTTCTATTTTAGAACAACTGATGTAACAGGTGCTTGCGAGCTTCCAGAAGGTGTTGAAATGGTGATGCCTGGCGATAATGTAAAAATGGTGGTAACACTCATCAATCCAATCGCAATGGATGAAGGTCTACGTTTTGCTATCCGTGAAGGTGGACGTACTGTTGGTGCGGGGGTTGTTGCTAAAGTTATAGAATAAGTTTTTATGGCGTGTATTTATAATATATGCCTCCTTAATAAAAGAACGAGGAGTCATTGCTTTTCGTTCTTTTATTGTTTCAGAACTATCTAAAAAATAATAGGCCAGTAGCTCCAATTGGTAGAGCGGCGGTTTCCAAAACCGCATGTTGGGGGTTCGAATCCCTCCTGGCCTGCCATTTCTGAAATCAAACCAACTATGTATTGGTTTTGATCTGTTTCGGGGAATAATTCACATGTCAGCAAAAACAGACACGGCAGGTTCATCGCTAGATACTGTAAAACTAAGCGTCGCATTGGCATTATTAGTTGGTTCAATAGTGGGTTATTATTATTTCGAACAAGAATCTCTATTGTATCGTGTTTTGGGTATGCTTGCCGTTATTGGTGTTGGTATCTGGGTCGCTTTGACTACTGCGAAAGGTAAGAGTCTGTTAAGTTTCATGACAGGAGCTAGAAGCGAAGTAAGAAAAATGGTTTGGCCAACCCGTGTTGAAACCATGCAAACAACCTTAATGGTTTTTATTATTGTTGTCTTGCTGTCAATCTTCTTGTGGATTGTCGATATGTTATTAGGGGCTGGTATTAAATGGCTATTAGCAGTATCAGTCGTAGGAGGTAGTTAGAATGGCAATGCATTGGTATGTTGTACATGCATATTCTAACTATGAGATGCGTGTTAAGGCTGCACTTGAAGAACGTATTGAACGTCTAGAATTGCAAGAATATTTTGGTTCTATCATGATCCCTACAGAAGAAGTTGTAGAAATGCGTGAAGGTCAAAAGAAAAAAAGTACCAGAAAATTTTTTCCAGGTTACGTTTTAGTTGAGATGGAAATGAATGATGAATCTTGGCAACTAGTTAAGAATACCCAACGAGTGTTAGGTTTTATCGGTGGTAAAAGCGACAGTCCTGCGCCTATTACTGAAAAAGAACTTGCGGCTATTATGGGGCGTATGGAAGCGGGTGTTGATGCGCCACGTCCAAAAGTGCTCTTTGATGTAGGGGAAGTTGTTAGGGTTAACGATGGCCCCTTTGTCGATTTTAATGGTGTGGTTGAAGAGGTTAATTACGATAAAAGTAAGCTTATCGTTGCTGTGCAAATTTTCGGACGTTCAACACCTGTTGAACTTGAGTTCTTTCAGGTTGAAAAAATCTAAAAGGACTATTTTAAAATCATCTAGTGATGGGGAGTCGAGAGACGTTTGTACCCATGGAGTTATAGATAATGGCTAAAAAAGTAAAATCCTATATTAAGTTGCAAGTTGCAGCAGGTTCAGCTAATCCAAGTCCACCTGTAGGGCCAGCCTTAGGTCAGCATGGTGTGAACATTATGGAATTCTGTAAATCATTCAATGCTTCCACGCAAAGTATTGAGCAGGGAATGCCAATTCCTGTTGTTATTACGGTTTATGAAGATCGTAGTTTTACTTTTGTTACCAAAACACCACCAGCCGCTATTTTATTGAAAAAAGCAGCAGGTATTGGGAAGGGTAGTGGTGAGCCAAACACGAATAAAGTTGGGAAAGTAAATCGTGAGCAATTAGAAGAAATAGCGAAAATGAAAGAGCCTGATTTAACAGCCGCTAGTTTAGATGCTGCTGTGCGTACAATTGCAGGAACAGCTCGTAGCATGGGACTTGATGTGGAAGGGGTTGAGTAATGGCTAAGTTAAGTAAGCGTCAAAAGGAAATCAATGAAAAAATTGAGATAGACAAGCAATATCCAATTAATGATGCATTTGATTTATTGAAAGATCTTCCAAGTGCAAAATTTCTTGAGAGTGTCGATGTTAGTATTAATTTAGGTGTTGATCCCCGTAAATCTGACCAAGTTGTTCGTGGTTCGACAGTCTTACCAAATGGTACAGGTAAAATAGTTCGTGTGGCTGTTTTTACACAGGGTGATAATGCAAACGCTGCAAAAGAAGCAGGTGCTGATGTTGTAGGGATGGAAGATTTAGCAGAAGAAATTAAAAAGGGCAATATGGACTTTGATGTTGTGATTGCTAGTCCAGATGCAATGCGCGTTGTAGGTCAATTAGGTCAAATATTAGGACCTCGCGGTTTGATGCCAAATCCTAAAGTGGGAACAGTTTCTCCTGATGTTGCTCAAGCAGTAAGAAATGCTAAAGGTGGGCAGGTAAGATATCGTACTGATAAGAGTGGTATTATTCATTGTCGTATTGGTAATGTTGAATTTTCTAGTGATGCTTTAACTGAGAATTTAAACACTTTATTAGCTGCTTTAATAAAAGCTAAGCCGTCATCAGCTAAAGGGGTTTATTTGAAGAAAGTTTCTGTTTCTACGACTATGGGACCAGGGCTTGTTGT
>WGBH01000164.1 GCA_015494435.1 Thiotrichaceae bacterium
GTGCAGCAACATATTGATAAATAAGTGATTATTAAGAGCAGTCTAAGCACTTAGAAAATATTACTTATAAAACAACAGTTTATAGCACAGTTGTCTAATAATTAACTCCTTTAAAATCAACAACTTATATCATGAGCGGGGATTGCTGATAATTGCTGGACTGAAATATTACCATACTTATTTCTTTTATCTGCATGAAAGATAATTTATATAGCTAGCTTTCATATTAGGATAGTAAAAATACCGCAATATGGTCGTATGCATTATCATGCTAGGCTAAATTTTCTTCGACAATAAATAAACACCAAAAATAATCAACCCCATGCCTAATAAATAGATCAATGAAAAAGGTTTGCCTAAAATGTTAACAGTAGCAATCAGGGTAATCATTGGGTAGTCATCAGACCGCTAGCATTAGCGATACTGATGTTAGCGGGATTTATTCAAGCAATGGCTTTTGCAATAAGAAAACCAAGGTAAGAAACAGATCAATGCACAGGGGATAGCGATAATACCAATCATCACATACATTTGAGAGCTTAATATCAAGCTCTCAAATGGCTGGTTTATTCCAAAATGGATAAAAACGAACAAATAGCTTGATGAGGTGTTTCATAGGTAATAGTCGCCTTGCCAAGCTTCTAGATAATTGAGGCTGAGTGCCATTAAACAAAGGCATAATCTTTAACAAATGATACGGGAGCTTCCTCTTCTTGATCAAGTGTTATAATTTCCCATGCATCTTGATGCGCTAATAATTCACGCAATAAAAGATTATTAATCGCATGTCCTGATTTATAACCATGATAGGCACCAATAATGCCATGACCTAAGGTATAAAGATCCCCCATTGCGTCCAATATTTTGTGTTTTACAAATTCATCTTCATAACGCAAGCCGTCTTGATTTAAGATACGAAAATCATCTAATACAATGGCATTGGCTAAACTTCCCCCTAGCCCCATTTTTTTTGAACGAAATAATTCAACATCACGCATAAAACCAAAGGTTCTAGCTCGGCTAACTTCTCTTACATAGGATTGCTTGGATAGATCTAATGATAAAAATTGACGTGTTTTTCTAACGGCAGGATGGTCAAAATCAATTTCAAAGGAAATTTTAAAGCCATCATAAGGGGTTAATTTAGCCCAACCTGATTTATTTTCAAATGTTATCGGTTTCTTTATTTTTACAAATTTTTTTGGACTAAAGAGTTCTTCAACACCTGCTGATTGGATTAGGAAAATAAAAGGGGCTGCACTGCCGTCCATAATAGGAATTTCGACGGCATTAATATCAACATAGGCATTATCAATTCCTAAACCGATAAAAGCTGACATAATATGCTCAATAGTGGATATTTTAACTCCATCCTTAACCAGTGTGGTACTTAGTATGGTTTCTCCAACTGCACCTGCATCAGCTTTTATATCGACAATAGGATCAAGATCAACACGACGAAATACAATCCCAGTATTTGCAGCGGCAGGACGTAAAACTAATTCAACTTTTTTACCTGAATGCAAACCGATCCCAACGGTCTTAACAATCTTTTTTAGTGTTCTTTGTGGAAGCATTGAAACCCCTTATAGTATTTATTATCAGCCTCTAATATTATACTGTAACCAAAGAGCGATAAATCACAGCTTAACAAGAGTCGCAGATATAAATAAAGCTAATCAACTAAATTAGTTTTATCTTAGTATAAGATAACACTAAATCATCTGGCATCATAGATCAAACTAGATTAAGGGGTTTTAAGTGATAAATTTACCCATATTGCGCTGTTTTTTTTGTTCTAGCCTATATAAGGTTGTCATTTAAAATGTTGAACTAGTACTTAATGGAATTTTTGATTTATAACGTAGTTTACCAATGGTCCATTTATCTAATTGATTGTTGTCATACATGATGAAATTAACCGCCAAGCGTTGTAGAACATTTTCGGCATTAAATGCAATATCCAATATTTCAAAATGCCCTGAAGGTGAACTGCTACGACCATCACCAGAGAAGTCAAAACCTGGTTGGGTTACTGCTTGAAAAGGGTATTGAGTGGCAAATTTATACATACCAACCTCTAAAGGTTTGCCTTTTATAGGGGCGAAATTTAAAGTCCAGTTATGTGGTTCAAAGCCGATATTCCCTTCTAATTTAATTGCGATATCATTAGGCTTATTCTCTATACGACTGGGCGAGAAGATAAAATTATCATCCGTGACTTTAAAGGATTTTCCTGCTGATACAGAGGAAGTGCTAGCACTATCAATACAAAAAACGGCTCCGTCTTCTCCAATATTGACATCATTCGCACAGATTGTTTCTACTGGTTTAGTCGTCGTTGCTTCAACAGGGTTAGGATCAGCCACCTTTGCGTTAATAATAGGTGTTTCTGTTGTTGAGCAATCGGCATTAACGCCATAGGGAGAGATTTCATTTGGTGGTGCAATATCTAAATCTTCAACTGCCGAGGCGAGAATGGGGAGATCAAATTCAGTGTGTTCTATAAATTCTGTTCCTTCAACCACAACGCTTGCGGATAGCCGTTGGCGACTCCATAAAGCTCTACTTTGTGGATAAACAATAATGATGCTTAGCTTACCTTCCTCATCTGTTATTCCTGTTGTTGTGACAGTAGCATCGTGAGTTGGTTCTAATGTGCCATTACCATTATCATCTTCCCCATCATCTAAATTACCATCATTATCCAAATCTTCCGATTTACAAACAGCTTGCAGTGAACGAACCCAATGACCTGAATTATTATTAACAACAACAGTGCCATTGACAATGGTTTGATCAGGGTTTGTATCCAATAGCGGCACCATTGTACCTTTATAATAATCCGTTGGGGTAATGGAAAAGGCTATTTCTTGATTTTTTACAGGGTTACCCGCACTATCAGTTACAATGACACCGTAGGTTTTCTTATAAAAGATATCATCTTTGGCAATTTTCTCATTATGTCCTAGCACAATACGCAGTGCATCACCACCGACAGTTAGATTAATATGATCTTTAATAGTGACATTTTCTTGTACATAAGCCTCTATACGTACACCATCTTTAGCACTAGAAATATCACTGGCGGTATAGGTAATATTGGCACGTCCTAAAGAGTCAGTAATGGCAAGGGAGCTACTTAAAGTACCATTGACCTTATCTTCAAGATTAAATTTAATATGTTGATTTTTTACAGGATTATCATTGATATCACGAATTTTGGCAATCAGATTGCTAACCCCATGCGGAGCAATGACAGAAGGAGAAGCTTGTATATTAATATAATGAGGTGTTATTGCGACAAATTCTCGATTAAGAACGGTTGCTAGTCCATTTTCAGTAGTCGCAGTGATAACTGTTCCCCCTGCCGTGTCAGATTCAATGGTAAAGGTTGCTTCACCTTTTTCATTCGTTTTTATTTCAGCAGGTGGATTAAGTGTACCACGAGTAGCACTTAATTGAATGGTTTGATTGGCTTGAGCAACTCCGTCTTTTGTCCACCGCATACTGATTGTTTCAGGGGTACTAATATTAATTTCTTTACTTGCACTATTTAAGCTAAAGTCATTCCCCGATACACTGACTATCTTTTTAGCTGTAGCACCTAAGGCTTGCACTGTAAGGGTGTCTTTGCCATCAGCAATTGCTTTAACAGTAAAGACCATTTCTCCGACAGCATTAGTGATAAAACCATTCAATGGCACTATTTCACTACCTGCTGAAGAACTCACAGAAACAGGGTGAAAACCAAGTAATTTTTTCTCGGAGTCTTGAAGTTTTATGCTGTAGCGAGTTGGATTGTTAATCGCAATGCTATCAGGCCCTTCTAGTGTAACGGTTGTGCCCACAATATCGACTTGTAGATTTTTAGTCAAAGCGCCTGCTGTGACCTCAATATCTAGCTTTCTATTTTCTGGATGATTTAACCCTGGTGTCACATTGGCTGTTTTTACAATAGCGCTACTATTGCCACTATTAGGCGTTATAGTGGCATTATTATTCACTTTAAAGGTAATAATGGTATCTGCTAAGGTATTGTTATTTTGATCTTTTGCAATTGCGGAGATTATGACGGGATTAACACCTGCGGAGAAAAGTTGTCGAGAGCTAGCTGATATTTCTAAATCAGTGACTTTGCTTTTGATTTCTTTAACAGGATCAACTTCTTTACGCACATCAATTTTTACAATTTTAACAAAGTCTCCCGATGTGATGGTTACCGTTAAAGTTCTTGCTTCGGGATGACCTAATCCAGAACTTAGTTTTGCCGTTTTTATTCCTGCGGTATCATTACCCTCATCGGGTGAAATTAAAGCATTATTATCCACACTAAAGAATACTTTTGCGTCGTTTATTACATTATTGGCTTTATTTTTTGCAATAACTGAAATAATAACTTCATCAGACCCAAGAGAATAAAGTTTGTTCGCTGTGGTTGAAACATCAAGAGAAGTAATTTCAGTTGCTGTGTTATCAGATGCTTCAAGGGTATCATCAACTTGTATGGTGAGTGTTTTTGTTTTGCTTCCAGCAGTGACAGTAACGGTTAAAGTGCGCTTACTAGTATTGATGCCAGAAGATAAAATAGCAGTTTTTGTAATGGCTTTATCATTTCCTTTATCGGCAATAATAGTAGCATTATTATCGACTGCAAAAGTGATCGGTGTGTTTGTAATAACATTATTATTAGCATCTTTAGCCACTACCGAAATAGTAACTTCATTACTTGCTTTGGAAAGCAAAACATCTGAACTAGCGGAAACTTCTAAAGAGGCAATGTCTGCTTGCACAACTTGTTCTGATTTTTCACCACCACCTGTACC
>WGBH01000165.1 GCA_015494435.1 Thiotrichaceae bacterium
ATACAAGCCCAGAATTTTGGCTCAACCTTCAAAGAAACTATGATTTATGGGAGGCAATTCAAAAGTCGTCTGATTGGCAATCAATAAGTCCATTAGTCAGCAATGAGGTTTACCAGGCAACATAAAATTAATTATAGCGCTAACAAACGGGTGCACTTGACCGCTGTTCCGCTGGCGCTCCACAGCGGCAAGTGACCCTTGGTCGTTCTCGTAAGAAAAAATGACTATATCACTACCGACAAATCCAAATGGCGAGCAGTTTGAAGACCTCGTCGTTTCAGCACTACTCACCATGGGAAATTTTGTCGAGTCAAATATGATATTAAGCAGTGACGGAAAAGAGATATTGGAACTTGATGTTGTTGCAACGCCAAATGGAGCACGTGAAGAGGAACGAATACTTTATGAGGTAAAAAAACAAGGATTTAATTTCAGCAATACATTTAAGCTCTATGGCCAGATGTGCCATCTTGGTATTAGAGATGGCTGTCTCGTCAGCATGAAGGGGGCATCCAAAGAACACCTACCTATATATGAATCAAAAGGAAAAGAGCTTGGGATATCAATGTGTACGTTTTCTCTGGATGGGGAAATGTTCGAGTTGACATCCTTGTGCGATGAAAATAATGGTCTTCCGTTGGAAGAGAAGGAGAAAGTAGTTTTTTCGTTATGGTACTTGAATATTGCACGCCGTATCGCGCTCACAAAGCTCCGCCAACAATGCAGAATTCATAAAGATATTGAAGAATTTAAAGATGCAAAAAAATATTTATTTGCAACCCGATCAAGTTTTTTTGAAAAAACAGCTCTTGGCAGAGCGGAATCCTTATATAAGGCCTATCTTGATCACCCAAAACTTTCGGGGGCATTAGTAAAGTTTTGGGCCGAACAAAAATCAGAAGATGAGGAAAAAATTTGGAAACAAGCAAGAGACTCACATGAGTATCTTGATGTTCAATGTGTCATGGATTTGGAATCTTTAGCAAGATGCTCAATCCTTAAGAATGCACTTGATGATTTTTCAGCGAGAGGCAAAGCCCCTCCCCCGTCGGCAGAGATAAGAATTGGTGAATACTCCTTTGAAATACCTAAGCATGACTTACCTCAGAGCTACTACGAAGGCCTAAGGATACTTACCGAGCATCCATACGGAGACAAAATACCATATTTATTTCAGGTGTTTTATCTAATGTTTGGGGGATTTATCTATTTCAAAGATACTGATGAGCTGAACTTGTTATCGGTGATTACAGATATACCAGCAAAAAATATTGTTGAGTGCTTGGAATTACTTAATAATTTCTTTGGAAATTTCTTCTGGACTAATAGATATGACATGATGTGCATGAAGGGTGTTCCTGGGATCACCCGTGGAGGTGGGTGCTTTTTTAGGCAGACAATATTCGATTTAGAAAATTATGCTGATAAATATAGTGATTCAGCTTGGCTGCTAAGTATGTGGCATAATGCAGCTTATCATGCACTTGAGCCAAGTTTAAAGAAAGCATCATAAAAATGACGAGAACAAGGCGCTGCACTGGACGCCAATTCCGCTGCGCTCCATTGGCGCCAGTGAGCTTTGTCGTTAGCCCTCAGGAATTCAATGCAGCAGGATATTCTTAATCTAGTCCAATCAAAGTTGTCGCAAGCACTTCGGGGGGTGGACGAAAAAACTGCGAGCGAGATTAGAAATACGTGGGCTGCGATTAATCCATCACCTGCGTGTCCCGCAGTTGGCGATGTGATGAAGAATATAAATCGCATTTGCCACCTTGGGCTATCGGAACGAGGTGAGAAAGGGAGGGATGCAGTTGTATCCACGCTTTCTGAATTCAGAAAGTTCCTTACCAAAAAGTTCACGGGCCAGATAATGGAGGTAGTAATACGCCAATTTCCTGAGGACCAATATTTGGCATTGGCCAAAAACACAAAGGGTGTTTATGAAAGGAGGCAAGCACCCCCTAACAAATTTAGCGATCGGGTCTTCGATATCGAGTTGGCGGCGATCTCCGTCGGGTGTGCAAATTTGTCGAGGCGTGCTGTTGAAAACATTCGAACTGCAGTCGATGAGCTTCGGGT
>WGBH01000166.1 GCA_015494435.1 Thiotrichaceae bacterium
AAAATGGGTAGTGTCCATCACACTTAGTTTCGCGCTTCTTTCAGGAGCAGCGATAGGCGCAAATACAGGTACAAAAAAAGAGGCAAAAAAAGACGTATTAGTTTCGTATAGCGATAATATGATTCATAATCAGAAGAGGGGAGGGAGAGGGCTTGATACGATTGAGCTGATTGCACCTAAAACAGCAAAGAATAGTTGTGCTGTTTTTAATAGTTCAGAAATTCAATACAATGTACGACGCTTTGCTGATGCAAAAATCGTCTCTAAACCTTCATCGTCTTGTGATCCAAGAAGGGAAAAGCCTTGCTCTGTCGGTGTTTCGTGGAAACACGCACCCGCAGGAAGTTTGGATTATACGGTTAAGATCAGTTGGACATTGAAAACTTGTTAGAATTGCTTTATGTGAGATTAAAAAAATGTAGATGGGTTGAAAAATCCATCCTGCAAAATAATTAAATCAAAAAGGTGTAGGTTTCTGATGAATAATTATTAAAGTTCTGTTCTTTATCTGTTATTTCCCTCCTTTAATAAGCTAAAAACATTTAAATTCCTCATTAACGTGTTCTTCTTCAAAAAATTATTATTAAAGATTAAAAAAATAGGATTTTAGAGGAAAGGTTCATGAAAGGAATATCAACAACTTGGTACTCTGTTGTAGGGAGTATATTACTCATTTTAATGTCGGGTTTGGTGCAAGCCGCGCCTATTCCTGATTGGGCGATTAAAGCACGCGTCGCTAATATAGAGCCTGATATTGAAAATACAGAGGCAGAGCTAGATGCCATTATTGCACAACGCAAAGCGGAACATGTTTCGGTATTAGAACTTGATCCTGGTTTTAGTGAATATTTGAGTGATGCCACTTTTACTGCTAGAGTGAATTTAGTGCAACAAGTCACTAACAAGGCACATGCTCAAGGAATGAAAACGGTGGTTTATATTACTTCTTTAGAGGTTAATACCGTTGATGGTGAAACCTTGGCAAATAGTATGTTCAAAGATCATCCTGATTGGGTACAAAGAGGGTTTGATAATGAACCTGCGGTCTTTTACGGTTCACAAGAAGATTGGGTAGAGCCTGGTATGGAAAGCGCATGGTTATCGCCTAATTCGGGTTATCGTGGCTATTTTATTAACCGACTGAAAGAATTAGCTACAAGTGGTGTGGATGGTATTTGGATTGATGTACCTGTTTATTATGGTATTTCTAATGACAGTTGGGGAGGAAATGAAGTAGGGGTCGCAAGTGCCTTCAAACAATGGTCGATTGATAATGGTTTATCAACAACTGGCTATGATTTACCCGATGCTATCCATTGGGATAATGCTGTTTTTAAAGCATGGATTAAATGGCGACATGAGAATTTAGCCTCTTTCACAGACGATGTGCGTCAGGCTATTCGTAGTGTTAATCCTAATATTTTATTACTTGATGAAGTATTTCCTGTTGATAATATGGATGCAACCAGCACAGGATTGGATCAATCTTGGCGCAAAAGTAGTGAAGGGCATCTGGCAGTTTGGGAAGTCGATAGTGTTTCTAACACCAAAGGGATGAAATGGTCTTCTTTGGAAGATTTTACCAATAAAATTACGCAATACAAATGGACGCGTGCTATTGATCGTAATAATCCATCATGGGCTTTTAGCTACGGTAATGAACCCCTTGATGCAGGTTTAGTCATGGGTGCTGCGGTGACCGCTGGTGTAGCGCCCTTTGCCTCTAAAACACCTGATATGACCCAATCGGTGGGGGCGGCTTTTCGTACTCGCTGGTTTGGTTTCTTAAGTGATAATGATCAAGCATTATTGAATACAGAACGTGAGTCAAATACTGCCATTTGGTATAGCTCGCCTAGTCGTGATTATCAAGATTTTAAAATTGGCGGTGGTTATGGTATGTACAACACCACCCCATCACCGAATAATGACCCTGATTGGTGGGGTGATAGTATTGGGGATACGCCGTTACCAAAACCGCATTTAGGGGGGTATCGTGGTGCGGCTTATGCTTTATCTAAATTACATATTCCTTATAAAATTGTGGCAGACCCTGGAGAGCCTAGTCAGCAATTAGAAGGAGTAAAGTTCTTATGGCTTCCCAGTGTTGCGGCTATTTCTGATGCCTCTGCGGAGGTCATTAAACAATTTGTACGTGATGGGGGCTTTGTATTTGCAACAGGTTCTGTTCCAGGCACAATGGATGAAAATGGTAATGTACGCACACAAAGCATCTTTAAAGATCTTTTTAATCTCTCCACGGGCGCAACGGCTTTATCGCGTGCGAATATCAAATTTGATAATAATAGCAAAGGTGGCGTTGCTGTTTATCGTGCCGATATTAAAGGCAGGGAGTTTTTTCCCTCTGATGCAGGTTTAACACTTGCTAATGAGAATTTAGCCGATTTAGAACAATTAGTGCGTACGCATAGTGATGATTATGTGATTGTTAATGCACCTCAACAAGGGGTGCATATTGAAGTTTCTCGTCCGAGTGCTACTAAACATTATCTTTATGTGCTTAATTACTCAGGTTTAAAACTTCCCTTAGTGAATAATCCGCAAACTATTGGGATTCAATACCATACACCGACAGGCTATAAGGTTACTAGTGCAATGGTGAAAACACCTGATGCCAATGGTGACTCAGGTGATACTGCGGTTACAAAAACAGCCCTGGAATGGTATGGCATCAATGTTAAAGTGGGACAATTCGCCTTAATTGAATTGACGTTAGAAAGTACCGCAGTAACGACAGTTGATCCTTTTCCTGCATTAAATTGGGCTAGCACAGAGCGTCAAGAAGCGGCACAAAGTGGTTTAAACTTTATTCTTAATAAAATGCGTCATAGCGATAAGCCTGTTCCTCTCAATGCAGGTATTTATACTAATTTATTAAATAATGGGGGATTAACCGAAATTTATGCACATGGACATCATGTTAGCGCTGAACATATGGGATTAATGCTCCGCACTGCCGCCTGTATGGGCAATCAAACAGCATGGGAAGAGTCACGTCGTTATATTGCCGAAGTGATGGCTGATCCGCTTTATAATGTCGTTAATTGGGCGATTGATCGTGATCGTCAAAAACCATTAGTTAGCTTTGATGATCAATGGTTAAATGCTAATGCACCGCTGGATGATTTTCGAGTGATTCGTGGTTTACTGGACGGTGAGCCTGCCTTTGGTGCATCTGCTCAAGGTGTAGCGGAGGCTAAAAAATTAGCGGCTAAATTGCTTACAGGGTTGTATCGTACCACCGTAACAGACCGTGATTATTCGCCAACGAAGTTATTCCCAAGCTATCAAAACGGTCTTGTCGCTTATGCATGGGACTGGGCAGGCACAACGGATAATACGCTTACGCCTAACGCCATTGCCACCGCAGTGGGTGAGCTTTCCATTGATCCTATCCCTGTTGATTATAATGATCTTTATACCATTGCAGAGGCGGCTAAACTCGATCCTCGCTGGAAGGCAAGTTTGCAAGAATCGGTTAAATTATTACTGAATTCAGAAGTATCAGCAGTTCCAGGTCTTTTTTACAATGGTTTACAAGCGGATGGAGAATGGACGGGTGATTTTGAGAACCGTGATATTAATCAGGGCAAGCATCTCAAAGTGATTCAGGTACTATGGATTGCACTGCATTTAGCAAATGTCTCCAATGTGAGTGATGATTTACTTAATAGCACTCAACGTCAACAGGCACTTGAAGCGGCACAACGCAGTTTAGCTTTCTTTAAAAATTATTATCAAGCCAATCAGAAAATTCCTGAATATCTAACCTTTGCAGGTACTAATGTTGCTGCTTGTACCGCTAACAATGTCCCTGCTGATTGTTTGGTGCCAAGTGATGAAAATCTGCTAAATGGTGAAGCTAGAATTTATGCACAGGTAGCACGTTTAGCGTTATTATTAGATGATAAACCCTTTGCGGCTCAGTTAATTAGTGAGAAAATTCTAACGGATCGTATTGCAGATGTGAATAATCCTCGCTATGGTCAAATCGGTGTTTCAACCGCTTCTGCAAACGATGCTGAAGCATGGAATGTATTAGAATCAGTCTTGAGCTTATGTTTGGAAGCACAGGCAGGTAGTGGAAGTAATAATAATCATGCACCCGTTGCAAATAATCAAAGTGTTTCAACCAATAAAGACAGCTCAAAAGTGATTGTTTTAACGGCAAGTGATGTTGATCCAGCAACGACGTTGACATACAACATCAGCACTCAACCCTCTCATGGAAGTTTATCAGGTACTGCACCTAATCTAAGCTATCAGCCAGAAATAGGTTATATAGGAAATGATAGTTTCCAATTTACGGCTAATGATGGTCAAACTAACAGCAATACAGCGACCATTACTATCACAGTAACAACATCAGGCAGTGCTACTTCAAATGGAAATGCAAACATTAGTTTAGATGGAGATTTGAGTGACTGGGCTGGACTGCAATCCTTTGGGACAGACCCTGATGATATTACAGGTGTCAATAATAAGATCAACTGGTTGCAAGGCTGGTTCGCGCACAGTGCGACCGATCTATACCTTGCTTATAAAACCAAAGATGCTATTGATACCAGTGGCTTATGGGGTTAATTAACTGCTACAATATATCTACTATTTCCTATAAAATAATGATATAATATCATTATGTATTCAATAGGAAAATTTGCAAAACTA
>WGBH01000167.1 GCA_015494435.1 Thiotrichaceae bacterium
AGAGGAGAGGACAAGCCATGACCATAGGTTAATTCAGCCTCAACGAAACGACTAGCTCCCCAGCGTATAAAATCGATGACAGTTTTTAATCCTGACGTACTTTCTAAATTATTCATTAATAATTGATTCTCTTGGCGGTTTAATTTGATTACAGTATTATCACTCATTTGATTTACTAGGAACAGCAATCATGACCGCTTCTTTGTTAGACTATGTAAAATCGGGGTCACTATATTTCCTACCTCATCATGCAATATCCCGAGTTGTTTTTAAACTAACCCGTATACAATCCCCGTTGGTACCTTATGCGATCAAAGGCTTTTCTAAAGCTTTCAATGTAAATCTTAAAGAAGCAGTAAAAAGTGACCCAAAAAGCTATCGAACCTTCAACGAGTTTTTTACAAGAGCTATAAAGCCAGAATTAAGGCCAATCTCATCCACCAAAATTATCAGCCCCGTAGATGGAACAATTAGCCAATTTGGAAGAATAGACAATTACTCTTTAATTCAGGCAAAAGGTGTCACTTATTCACTTGAAAAGTTACTTGGTGGTAATAAAGATAGAGCTGAGACCTATAAAAATGGACAGTTTATTACTATTTACTTGTCCCCAAAAGACTATCATCGAATACATATGCCATGCTCTGGAAAACTTAAGGAGCAAATTCATATTCCAGGGCGACTATTTAGTGTTGCGAAACATACGGTTAATACTATAAAGAGCCTTTTTGCCCGTAACGAACGTGTAGTAGCAACATTTGATAGCGAACATGGCCCAATGGCAATGATTCTTGTAGGGGCAATTAATGTTGCGGCTATAGAAACAGTTTGGGCAGGTCTAATAACTCCCCCAAAAGCTGAAACTATTACAGCAAAAAATTACAGTAATAAAAATCTAGAATTAAAAAAAGGCCAGGAAATGGGAAGATTTAATATGGGTTCAACCGTCATTTTGTTGTTTAATCATGATGCACCAAGGTTTATTAAAACTCTAGAAGCTGACAAATCATTAAAAATGGGAGAAGCATTGTCTGAGGAGTAAAGCCGAACAGTAACAACACAAAACTTTCTTAACGACTAATCATGTATTATCCTAAGATAAATAAATTTTCTATTGAGCACATAACTACAATGAAGAGAAACACGACATATTTCTTTCTTTCTATTCTTATAACCTTGCTTTTATCAGGTTGCAGTACTGCAGCATTACAGACAAGTCGACTTGATACAGCTGAAGAATATATTGTACAGGCCGAGCAAGCCATTGGTAGCTCTCCAAATCAGACTCAAATAATATATGCTACAGAAAGCCTAGGTACTGCTAATGCTTACCTCGCAACGCTAAAAGACAATAAAAAACACCTATCAAAACAAGAATTAGAAAGATTTAAAGCACTAAAGCTACGTGCAAAAAACTTACAGAACCGTATTCAATAAATCATTATACATTTCGTTTACATGGTTAAAGTGTTACTTTAACCATGTAAATACGCAAAGCATGTACCGCTCACACCCCATATAAATATAAAAATTCAAAATGACATTTAACAGGAGTGGTCGTTATGTCTGGCACTGCCATATCCTCTCTCATGAAGACCACGACATGATGCGGGTGATGCATATTGGTTCCGGAGCTACAGGGTAGTCACCAAGGCTAACCCGAAGCAGCACCATAATCATTGGCTGTTTTGCAGGCCCTGACACCCAGACAAAAAAAAGCCCAGCATCTGCTGGGCTTTTTCAAAATAATAACCTGGTGATGACCTACTTTCACATGGGGAAGCCCCACACTATCATCGGCGATGACGCTTTTCACTTCTGAGTTCGAGATGGTTTCAGGTGGTTCAACGTCTCTATTGTCACCAGGAATACTGGTTTGTTGTGTGTTAACACAACGTTTGTTAATGACGCTTTCGCTTTTCTGTCATTAACAAGAATCAGGCAAAGCATTAGGATTGTCTCAAAGTTTGTTTTCGACTATTTTTCATAGTCCATCTTCGTTACGAAGATCAGTCTTGCTCTACAAACCGCTTAAGGTTATAGAATCAAGCCTCACGGGCAATTAGTACTGGTTAGCTTCATGTGTTACCACACTTCCACATCCAGCCTATCAACGTCGTAGTCTGCAACGGCCCTTCAGGGGGATCGAGTCCCCAGAGAATCCTCATCTTGGGAGGGGCTTCACGCTTAGATGCTTTCAGCGTTTATCCCGTCCGAACTTAGCTACCCTGCTATGCCACTGGCGTGACAACAGGTACACCAGAGGTTCGTCCACTCCGGTCCTCTCGTACTAGGAGAAGCTTCCCTCAAGATTCTAACGCCCATGGCAGATAGGGACCGAACTGTCTCACGACGTTCTGAACCCAGCTCGCGTACCACTTTAAATGGCGAACAGCCATACCCTTGGGACCTGCTTCAGCCCCAGGATGTGATGAGCCGACATCGAGGTGCCAAACACCGCCGTCGATATGAACTCTTGGGCGGTATCAGCCTGTTATCCCCGGCGTACCTTTTATCCGTTGAGCGATGGCC
>WGBH01000168.1 GCA_015494435.1 Thiotrichaceae bacterium
AAATAATACTTGCTTCGTATGAAGCTAGTTTGCTAGAAAGCAAAACTTGCTCTCAAGCTGGGGCGGATTATATAGGGGTTACTTGCCGAGTCAATGAATACCTGATGGAAAGTATGTAATGTATACGCTGATATCTATGGATGGATAAAGATTAACGCCCAGGTTCGTCATCCCAAAGTAGTTTATGTAGTTGTAATTGATAACGAAAAGGAAGTTTATCTTCTAATATCCATTCTGCTAGTTGTCTATGATCAATTTCTCCAAAACTTGGAGAGACAAGAATTTCACAGCGACGGTACAAATCATGTACATCCACAATGGTTTTCATCCAGTGATAATCATCTTGGTCGCAAATAACAAATTTAATTTGATCATTTGGTTTTAACTGTTTTAAATTAATCCAAAGATTTTTATCTGCTTCTCCTGACGCAGGTGTTTTTATATCCATAACGGTACAGACTCTGGTATCAATTCCATTTAAAGAAATCGCTCCACTTGTTTCCAGAGAAACGTCATAGTCTAAATCACAAAGCATTGTGAGTAGCGTTAAACATTCTTTCTGCGCTAAAGGTTCTCCACCTGTTACCGTGATATATTTTGCTTGATATTGTTTAACCGTTGCGATAATTTCGGCTAATTCAAGTGTTTTCCCACCTGTAAAAGCGTATTCTGTATCACAGTAATGACAACGTAATGGGCAGCCTGTGAGTCGTATAAAAACAGTGGGGAAGCCTGAGGTTCGAGTTTCGCCTTGTAAGGAATAAAAAATTTCAGTGATTTGTAATGTTGGCATAATATTTTAGGAGGAAATTTTAGTATTTGCCCTCAGCTTTCATTTTGGCAATACGTTGTCTAGCTAATGAAGCAGCTCTTGTCTTGGGGAAGTAACGACTCACATCTTCAAGAGCACGGCGAGCATAGACCCAATTTTTTAATTCATAAAAGCTAAAGCCTAGCTTGATGCTAGCATCTGATGCCTTTTCACTTTTTTTGTAATTTTGTAATACTTTTATAAATTCGTCGATAGCCTTTTTATAGTTTTTTTGTGAATACAGAATTTCCCCGATCCAGTATTGCGCATTAGCAGCTAAGGGGCTGTCTGGGTATTTTATAATATAGTTACGAAATGCTTCAATAGCACTAGAAGGGTTTCCATTAATGCTTGCATAAGCTTGATTATAAGCTGATTTTTCTTTCTGAGTCGCCGAGTGCGTTTTATGATCAGTAACTTTTGCAACTTCTGTCTTGTTTATAGGTTTGAC
Organism: Thiotrichaceae bacterium; assembly: GCA_015494435.1. Lineage (GTDB taxonomy): Bacteria > Pseudomonadota > Gammaproteobacteria > Thiotrichales > Thiotrichaceae > JAGLBW01. The sequence continues at coordinate 1,263 of WGBH01000168.1, forward strand.
TTTCACTTTTTCTGTTGTTGCTTGGGGTGAATTTGTGATTGTTTTTTTAGGATCGGTTGCGATGGGTTTGATAGTCGTCTTTTCCTTTAGGGGGACTGGTTTTGCGGGGACTTTACTTTCAGTTTTTTTTACAGCTACTGCTGAGATTGGCTGCTTTTTCGCAATGACATTAATTTGTTTGGCTAAGTCATCCATTCGTTCATCAATGCCTAGAAAGCCATCTTTTTGGGCTTTTTTTAGCTTGTCAATATTATGTTGTAGTTGCTCATTATCACCCCGTAAAGTACGAAGTTCTAAGTCTAAATTATCGATTCGTTGCAATAATTTTAGTAATGCCTCGCTCTGATCTTGATTTTTTGCATGAACAGAAAAGGGGGGTAAAAAGTAGAGGCAGAAAAAGAGAAGCAAGCTACGTTTTGATGTCATTTATCATTTCCTAAGTTAATGTGCTTTGTGGCTGTCTAAAATTTTTTTTAAAATTTTAATAATTAGTATTCCAACATCAACGCTATGATGTTGGAATAGCCTTATTGAATATCTATAGGGAAAGGTAGCGTAAATCTTAATACGTTACATAATTTATTTCTACTCGGCGATTTTTACTCCAAGCGGTGTCATTATGAGAAGGAACTAAGGGTTTTTCTTCACCAAATGCAACAATTTCCATCTGTTCAGAGCCAACATTTTTAAAGGATAGGTATTGTCTAACGGTTTCAGCGCGTCGCTCAGACAATGCAACATTATACTCACGCGAGCCACGTTCATCGGCATGACCTTCTAAACGGATTCGCATTTCAGGATAATTTGCCAATAGCTCTGCATGAGCGGCAAGAATGGGTTTGTATTTTTCAAGAATAGTGGATTGATCATAGTCAAAATAGATGATACGTTGGGATAAAATGCTCTTTGGATTATTAATATCGGCGGGTGTGTACTTTTTTCCTTCTGCCATCAGTGCATCAGTAGCAGCTTGTGCGTCAGCATCCACCCCTAAAGTGCTAGCATTAATATCCTGTGAATCGAGTCCTGTTGTGGATGAGCTTCCTAAAATATCACTGCCCGTTCCTGAAAGCCCTCCGCTACCTGTTGAAGATCCGAGGAGTCCACTTTTTCCTTTAAATCCGCCGCTTTTATTAATGCGAGTGGTGGTGGTCATTTTATTCTTATCGGATTTTTTATTTTGTAGTTGAGAGCAGCCAGAAAGCGTTAATATGCTAAGAAAAAGAGTTAAAAGATAGAGTTGCGCCAGTGTTAGTTGTTTCATCATTGTTTTCCTTCAATTATAGGTTTCTAAAATTTCTTAGCGAATATAAGGTGACCAAGCAGGTTCACGTACTTCACCTTCAGGTGTATGGAGTTCCTGTTTTGATTTTCCATTATCGCTGACGACGACTAATTTTCCGTGTCCTTTGCGTTGTGTTGCATAAGCAATCATGGTGCCATTAGGTGCTAAAGAGGGGGATTCATCATATTGGCCTTTGGAAATAATATCAGCACCTGCCCCCCCCATTTGCATAATAGCGATACGAAATTGACCTCCATTACGTCGTACTAAGGCTATTTTATTGCCAACAATATCAGCAGCAGAGTTATAGTTTCCTACAAAGGTCATTCGTTTTGCTTTTCCACCATAAGCAGGGATTTTATAAAGTTGTGCGGCTCCTCCACGATCAGAGGTAAAAACAATGGAGCGTCCATCGCCACTCCATGCAGGTTCTGTATCAATGGCACGATTATTAGTGAGTCTTTTTAATACGCCATTATGTACTGAAAGCAGGTAAATTTCTGAATTACCATCAATAGAAAGACTCATTGCTATTTGTGAGCCATTACGTGACCAACTAGGTGCGCCATTGATGCCTTTATGACCTGATACCATGCGCTTTTTACCTGTGAAAATATTCTGTATATAGATGGCAGATTTTCCACTCTCAAATGATACATAGGCTAGTTGTGATCCATTAGGAGACCAACTCGGTGACATAATAGGCTGGTCTGAGTTTAGGATAATATGAGGGTTATAGCCATCTGAGTCGGCGATATAAAGGTAATAGTGCTTATTTTGGTGACGACCTGTTGCGGTTACATAAGCGAGTCGAGTATCAAAGGCTCCTTTCAGGCGGGTGATACGCTCAAAAATTTTATCAGCAGCTTTATGTGCCATGCGACGATAATTGCCATTAGCAATGCGATATTTGGCAATAGGAATCCCTGTACTGGTATCAATAAGTTCAATATCTAGCCCTGCTTTGGATACTCTGCCACGAACAATATATTCCGCTTTTATTGATTGTAAAATAGTCGGGGATAAGTGGACTCCAAAAGCAGGCAATATCGCACCTTTTTTTAAATAAATAGAAGTAAAGCGTCCACTGCGTTTTAAATCCGCATCAATAATACTATTGAAACCTCTAGAGATAGGCGCAATTAAAATTGGAATACCATCGCCTGCACTTTTAGAGATATGCAATTCAAGTTCTGAAAATACTTTGCTTGGTAAAATAAATAGCATCAGCATTATAACACTACTTAACCAACCTTTATTGTTGTGGATCATTCGTTATTCATCGTCCATGGTTATTAAAAAAGTGCGGTCTAAATCCTGTCTACTAGGTCTTGGTAAGGGTTCTGAATCTTTATACGCTTGTTTTACTGAGGCACAGTAGGAAGGATGTCCATTACAGCTTACTATTTCAATAGGGCCTCGTATGTAACCACTAGGTGAAACTCTAATTCTAATTTGGGCGGACATACCTCGACCTCGGGTTGCAGGGGGGAGTTGCCAGCGCCGTCTAACGTGTGTTTTTATTTTTTCTCCCCAGTCAGATTTAGCTTTTTGTTTGGCCGCTTGTGAAGTACGTTGTTTTTCAGCGGCTATTTTTTCCCGCATCGCTGCTTCTTTGGCAAGTATTGCCGCTTGCTTCTTTTTTTCTTCCTGTTCTTTTCTTCTTTTTTCTGCGGCTAATCTTTGTTCTTTTTCTAATTGCTTTTTTTTCTGCCATTTTTTTAATGAGGCTTCACGGATTTTTTTCTCTTTAGCTTCTTTTTTTGCCTTTGCCTCTGCGATTTTCTTTTCTTTAGCTTCTTTCTTCTTTTTTTCTTCTGCTCGTCTCTTTTTTGCTTGTGCTTCTTTTTTTTCTTTGCGTTTTTTTATTGAAGCCTCCTGTTTTTCTTTTGATATAGTCAGAGCTTTTTTAGTTGCTAATATTTTAACACTATTATCTACGACAGGTTGAGTTGCATTTTGTTTGTTTGTTGTTTGAATTGTTTTTTCAATGCTTTTTATCACTTTATTATGAGTGATGGTTGGGTTGAGTTTTTCAGGTTGAGAATTTGTCAAAGTAGGTAGTTTCTGAATTAATTCAATTGGAATTCCCATTTCTTGTATTACTGGAGGTTCTGACCAGTTAAAGCTAATAATAAAAATCATCACAATCAGTACATGAAGTGCAATGGCTATTATTAGTGCAACAGGATGTTTTAGGATTTCTCTTAGCATGTATTTTTTAGTTTGCAGATGGCGTTTTCGGATCAGCCATTAAATTAATACGTTTCGCACCTGCTCGTTGTGCGGCAACCATCACCTGCATTAAATAACGATAAGGAACACTTTGGTCACCTCTTATATAGACAGGGCGTGTTTGTTCACTTCCTGACGGACTATTTTTTAATTGACTCACTAAGTATTCAGTTAGTTCCGCAATAGTAATTTGCAAGCCTTCATCATTAAAATAATTTCCTTTTTCATTAACAGAAATAATAATGGGAGTTTGATGATTCGTTTTAACGGCTTTTGCTTTGGCATCTGGTAAATTTATTTGTACTCCCGTCTGTAACATAGGGGCAGTTACCATAAAAATAACCAGCAAGACCAGCATGACATCAATATAAGGTACAACATTCATTTCTGCCATTGCGCGTCGGCGTTTGCATTTTCTAGCCATGATCATTATTCCTTAGGACAGGTATTTATTGAGCTTTTGTGTTAAGCGTTTGTCGTTCAAGTAAGGTGGTAAATTCTTCTCGGAAGTTTTCATAACGAACGGCAATTCGATCTGCCTTATCACTAAAACGGTTATAAGCAATAATGGCGGGGATGGCAGTTACTAAGCCAATGGCAGTGGCAATCAGTGCCTCTGCAATACCAGGGGCGACAACAGCTAATGTGGCCTGTTGCATTTGTCCTAAAGAAATAAAAGAGTTCATAATGCCCCATACAGTACCAAATAAACCAATATAAGTACTGATAGAGCCTACGGTTGCTAAAAAGGATAAATTTTGCTCTAGTCTATCAAGTTCTCGTGACTCAGCAACCCGCATAGCGCGTTGTGCAGTAGCGACCATCGGCAAGTGAGTAATGCTTTCATTTTGATAAATACGTAAATATTCATGATAGCCACTAAAAAATATCTTCTCCATACCTCGTCGTTTAGTTTTGTGGGCTAAGTCATCATAAAGTTTTTTTAATGAGAGACCACTCCAGAAACGATCTTCAAATTTTTCTAAGTGTCGTGTTGCTGCACGAAGTTGAGATGATTTAATGATCATTAAAGCCCAAGAAAGTAAGGATGCGAGCCCCAAGATAGCCATTACGATTTGAACCACCAAACTTGCTTCGGTAATTAGCTTTAATATCGTATTGTCGATTGACACATTAGTTCTCCTACGGTCATTTTTAAGAAAATTTTGAATGAAGCATTATAGTTAGATTTATTTTAGATGCTTTGTTCTAGACAATTAATAATTGGTAATGTCCAGAATTACTACAAGATAGGCTTGATGCACTAGAAAGCATTTCTAGCAGGTGTTTAGAAATGTTTACTTAGACTGTATGCCTTGCTATAGACGTTCATTTATTGAACTTCATTTTGATGAGGAAAAAGTTGAAGCTTTCACTCTTTAAAATTGTTAGTAAATTACTTATCTGATCTGAAAAACTAACTGCAAGCGTTAAATACAAATAGATAATAAATAAAACTTATCATGAAAAATACACCTCTTATCAATAAATAATATGTATATTACTTATTTATTTTTTAATCTTGACGTTGTTGATTGCTAGTTGGGCAAATAATGCCTTATTAATATATGAAAATATAAATGTCTCTTATATTGATAAGAGATTTTTTAGTATTGTTGATATATATATAAAATTAATTAATTAATTAATTAATTAAT
>WGBH01000169.1 GCA_015494435.1 Thiotrichaceae bacterium
AAATGAGGGAACTAGCCCATTTGCTTCTTACTCTCAAGGTACTTTCTGGATACCACGCTACAATGAAGAGTGCTAACAAACGCATACACACGGACAAAATAAAGCTGCGCCGCTTCGCTATGCACCTTTATTTTGTCGGTGATGCGGAGCGTTGGCTTGTAAAATCGTTTAAAGTAAGAAATTAATTCTTTTAATATAAGCGGTTGTAGTTCAATATTTCTAACGAAAAGGAATGATAGAAAAAGCTGACAGTGCTAAAGGTATTAGCCGCGCAGCGGGCTAAATTTGAAACAAAGGAATCTGCCGGTTTACAGAATAAGAAGGGAATCCATTATTTCGCTAATCAAACGATAGTCAGGTTCAAAAAGTAAATAACCGCCTCCGGCGAGTACAAGTGTTCTAGCCTGAGATATTTGAAAAATATAAATGATTAAATCAGTTCAATATTTACAAGCCAGTTTAAACTGGGTTAGAGTCATAGCAGGTTAGGCGAAATCTAATCTAAATAAGATTAAAACCTGAAAATCAGATTTTAAATGATGGCAGTTAAAATCGGTATAGTCATGCAAGTGTTGAGTTTATGGCTAATCTGGTTGCCAACAAAAAGTTTAAGCTGACCCCCAAAGCTGTGCGCCTTTTGCGGGAAAAGCATCCACAAAAGTCACCCAGTTTCGGGGTCAGCTTAACTCGGCGTTATGTGTAAAAATAAATTCATCGATCTAAAGCGAAATCTAAAAATGGCTAAAAAGGATTTATATTCTGGCTTCAAGATTTGTAACAATCTAAAAGCTAATGAAAAATGTTTTCGTCTTCAGATATATGACCAAGGAGAAACTAATGAAGTATTTCATGAGCATATTCCAAAACATCGCATAAGCAACGACAACGCTGTTTCATTTATGAAAACATTAATAGTCAAGTATTCTTCTTTAAGAGATTCAGAAATACTTAGAGCATATATAAACAACAGAGGAAAAGAGCCAAGCTCAATAAATCTTTGTCAAGCGCATATCGAGTACCCTGAGCCTGGCGTATTTAGAAAATACTTCTCAGGTGGTGGCATAACTGCATGGGTAGATGAAGTTATAGTTCCTAATGAGTTTCGCCGCAATAATAAAAAATGATAAAAACACCAAGGAAATAATATGGGAGCACTAATTGGTTCTTACATTGCATTTATTATTATGGAGCTTATTGTTGCAGCTCCAACATATTATTTATTGCGCTTTATTTTAAAACGTAAGCATATTGAAGTTATTGCTTTAATAGCGTGCATTGTTGCCCTTGGTGCAGGTTGGGTAGCAGGCGCACGGTTCACGAAAGATGTAATGGTTTCTGAGTTTCTCGAAATATCAAAACAAAAAGAAATAACAGAGTACGGCGTTAATCTAACCCAAGATAAGTGGTCTAACCTTCGCCATGACTTCACAAATGACTCTAGAACTATACAAAACATTCACATTGGCGCAGCCAAGGTTGCAGTGCCATCCACAGTAGTAGTTGCCATTTTATTATTTTGGCTTGCTGGTAGGCAAAAGAGAAGTAGTGTAAGTGATGAGCAAAAAAACACATAACAATGCGTTTAAGCGGGACGCGGAAAAAGCGCCGCGCCCCTTAACTTAAGCGTTATGTGTAAAAAATAAAATGGATACAGATAAAAAAGCAATATCAGTTAAATTATTTAAAACCATGCGTTGGCTGTCAGTTTTATCATTTATCGTTGTTACTTTTGCAATAGTGGTGCCAATATTTAAAAACATATTATTGGCCGGCATTATTATTTATGTCGTATCATTTTCTTACATAGTATTTTGGCGCTGCACGAACTGCGGTAAACATTACGGCACTAAACTAAGTTTCATTAGTATTTGCCGGCCTTATGTTGGTCATTGCCTGCACTGCAATAAGTCATTAGGTAGTTAAATTACAAAAACACATAAAAAGGTATATCGTCGTAACAAAAGTTACGTTAATTTAACTACCATGTGTGAAAAACAATGAAGTTAATAATTTCAGATGCTGATAACAATGAACTTGAAGCGATGAAAACGCTTTTAGAGGAAAATGGCATACCAGCCTTTATTAACGGAAAAAACACATCACGAATCATGCCATTTATTATTTCAAAAGCAAGCTTATGGGTTCATTTAAGTGAGCAAGCAACTGAAGCACTTTCACTTATCAACAATCCTGAATATGATGTTAAAAACAAGGTAGATATGAATGAGTACTATAAAATAAAAAATGAATTCAAAAACAATCCTAAGCACTTAAGTAATGCGCTCGGTGAATTAGCATTTTTCATTGGCGCTATTATGCTGGGTATATTTATTCTAATTAAGGTTTTGCAATGGCTAAACACATAACAAATCGTTTGAGAGCGACGGCGCAATAAGCCGCGCCGCCCCTCAACTCAAACGTTGTATTGCATAAACAATTATCACCGCACTGAAAATCTTAATTGTTAAAAGCAAACATGCACGCTAAATAACTTTTATCTTTTACCTTGTCGCTGCATTATCACTGCTATTAACTTCAGCTGCACACTCATTGCCCCAGCATGATGGTGGCAGTAAAAATGGTTAAAAATTTAACAGCCATGTTTTTAGAACTTGTACAAACGTTACAGCCAAATTCAGTTAACCCTACTTTTCCGTGGTATAGTCAGGCATCGCAATACAACAATTAGCTCAACCGGACGCGGAAAAACGCCGCGCCCGTTAGCTTGAGCGTTAGGCTACCCAAATACCACATATGAGAAAAGCCGATAAATTATTCCAATTAACTAACCTGATTCGTTCTAAGCAACCAATTACAGCTGAAAGAATTGCCGAAGAATTAGATGTTTCTGTTCGCACAGTTTACAGATATATTGATGATTTATCTGTAAGTGGAATTCCAATATACGGCACCACAGGAATTGGCTATCAGCTTCATGACCATTTTGAACTACCACCACTGAATTTAACTGAAAAAGAATTGGATGCACTAATATTAGGCGTTAAAATGGTTAGTAGTTGGACTGGCGACACATTATCAGAATCCGCAAACTCATTGGTAAATAAAATTGAAGCTGTGCTACCCAAAAAACTCCGCGAAGAATATTCAAGAACTATTTATGCCCCCGATCTTTCAGGTAAAGAGAAAGATAGAAATATATGGGAGTTAATATATAAGGCAATAAAAAACTCAGTATCAATTTCCATTAATTACGAAGCAGAAAATGGAAGAAAAACCTCAAGAGTAATTTATCCACTTGGTTTGTTTTACTGGGGCGGAAAATGGACACTTGGAAGCTGGTGCACTTTAAGAGAGGATTTTCGTGATTTTAGGCTGGATAGAATAGATGAGAAAAGTATTAATGAAAAAGGATCGATAAATAATAAATCAATAAACTTAGAAGCATATTTTTCTTCTATAAAATGCATATAATTGTTACTGACAGTACGGTGTCAGTAACCAGCGCATACAATGCATACTCATTTAATAATATAGGAAAGTATCATGAGCTTACAGTTACTAAGTAGTATTTCTAGTTTCTCCGGCATGGAGTTTGGCGTATTCAGGCTTAAAGAAGGCGCGTCTGAAGTCGAAATGTTAAAAGCTGCTAATGCCGCAGATAAAAACTTTTTATCGAAAGAGGATGGTTTTCTTGGCCATGCAGTATTAAAAGGAAAAGATGGCCTATATGCCGACTTATCGTTTGCTACCACAAAAGAAAAGGCAGAAGAAATATGCGGTAAATGGATGAATAATAAGTTCACATTACAATATATTGAGTTTATTGAACCTGAGTCGGTAGATATGTCTTTTTGGGAAAGAATTAAATAAAAAGCCTAACAATTAGCTGCACGCGGACAATTTAAAGCGGCACTTGTTTTGCTAAAAAAGCAGCAAAAACGTGCCACTTTAAATTGCCGGTGAGCAAGGCGTTAGAAGGCAAAAAAGGGTAAACAATGAACACAAAGGAAATTACCGCAATAGCAATAAAGTTTTTAGCTATATGGCTACTTGTACAGATTCTTCTCCAAGTACCTAGCTTACTTCTAGTATTTAATAATATTGAAGGTTACGTTGAAAAAGAATTTCCAATAAATCTTTATGTCTCAGTTGTTGGGTCATTCTTGTTTATTGGTTCTATAGCATCATATTTACTATTTCGTGTTTCAAACTCAGTTCTCAATTCAATACCAAATACCAGCAACTCAGAACCAGGCAATATTTCTCAAGAGTTTCTAATGCAGTTAGGCGGCACATATTTCATTATCTCATCGTTAATGGTAATTCTTGGCGTAATTACTAGCATACGAGTTCAAGTTCCTACTGAATTTACTAATAATTTACGTTTTTTAGGTGCATTCTTTGAATTAGCCGTAGGGTTTTCTATGTTAATTAAATCAAATGTTTGGGTACTATGGTTTGCTAAATTACGGGGGCGAGCATAATGCCTTCTAACAAATCGTCCAACCTGACCTTTTTATACGCCGTTTCGCTTCGCTACACGTCATATAAAAAGGCACCAAGTTCGGGGGACATAATATTTAATTAAGCAATAATCGGTAAAATCATCTGCAAAGACCGTGCAATTGCGGCTTTAAGGTCATTCATCATAAAGAGCACGCTCAATCAATGGTGGTGCGCCATTATCTCAATTGACAAAGTAGCACTCAATATCCCCACCAATTAAATGCTTTTTTGAAACACATATTTAGGAGCTTTTCTTTATCGTGATTTGTATCACGGACACCTAGTATAAGGCATATACGCTGTTACACGCACTTATTTATCGGAGGTTATGATGGCGAATATAGACATGACATGGTTAGAAAAACATATCTTTGCGCGTGATTTATCTGGCGATGAGCAACGCATATTGATTGACCTTATTGAGGTTAAAACCTACCAACAAAGCGATACATTAATTGCTGAAGGCGATGCATCACAAGGTTTGTTTTTATTACATTCAGGGACAGTAAGTTTGCAATATGAGAAGCATGGACAGGCGGTACGTATTGCCAAGTTAGAAGCTGGCGCACAACTCGGAGACATGGCATTTTTTAATCATGATATTGCCAGTGCTACAGTGAAGGCGCTTGAAACATGTGAAGTGTATATATTACCAGAAAAAGCCATGAAACACCTTATGCAAGATTACAAAGACCTTAGCCATGATTTAATGCTAAACACGATTCGCAATTTAGGTTCAGCATTAAAAAACATGAATGGTTTTAATGCCTTTGCGCAGCAATATATTCAAGGCGGGACTCGATAAAGCATAAAGTTATTTGGAAAAGTGTCTGTCATCCATGTATCATTGCAAATTATGTACGAGAAATTAAAGCATTAGCTTTGTTTCTGGAGGCAGAATGACACAACAACATTGGCAAGCCGAACCATGGTGGCTAGCTATTCAAAATGCGCTGAAGCCAAAGCTTTTGCTTACCATGTCTATCAGTGTATTGGGAGCCGTGCTGATTTTTGGGCTGCTATATATTCCCAGCGAACATGATACTTTCACAGGCATCTTAACCTCTTTTGTTGGCGTTTTGGGCTCTTTGTTGTGGTTTTTATTTGGTTTAACCGCCCTAGCGCACCAACTTTACCAAGGCATGCAATCTGAACCTATGTCAAACAGCGTAGAAGCATTTCGTTTTGCTTGGGGAAAAACGCGTTCATTGATGCTCCTGCCTGCTTGGGGCGCGGCTTTGTTACTCGCCTTATTGCTTGGTGAAATGCTACTTTTATCGCTCGCAAATATTCCCACCTTGGGTTTGATTTGGCTATCACTTCTGGCTGTGCCACTCTTGCTTTTAAACAGCATTGTTGCTGTAGCATTACTTTTAGCCTTATTCAATATTGCCGCACGTGTCGTCTTAACCGAAAGCAACGCACAGCAATTAAAAGATGAATTATGGTCTTTAATCAAACAACGGCTGCCAACATTATTACTTTACAACTTGGGTGGCGTATTGGTTAGCTGCATCATCGCTATCGTGGTTCTTTCGCCATTATGGCTGGGTGCGCAAATAACATTGGGGCTGGTGGGTTACACCGCCAATGAAGCATTCTTGCGCATTGTCGATGCCATTGGTTTTTGGGGCAGCATTGCGCATCTACTAGCTCTCATTATGTTCGGGCTATTATTGGCTGCCATTGCTAGCGTTCCTAGCATTGTTATTACCCACATGACGTTGCTTGTACATCAAGAATTGATGGTGGATAGCGAAAGCAATCCGACCACCCGTAAAAATAATGATGCAAATACTAGCTCAACATAAACAATCATGTTTTTTGACAATATTCAGCATCCCATCACCATGCGCCGACTTATGAGCCACTTCATAAGCTTTTACAGGAGTTAATGTTGGCACAGGACTTTGCAAATCAAACCCACTCACCAGCCATGCCGTCACAGACACGCAGGAAGCATCGCCCTTCTAGCCTGAAATGTGCTTGGCATACTGTGCAGCAATCATTGGGCAAGTTGTTTGCTATAAAGGCTGTATATATTCCGATATTGGCAGGCATACTCTTGCTATTGGCTATCACAACTGTGTCGAGCTTGAGTGTTGATGCAAGCGTGCAACTGACACATGAAGAGTGGCTACAACCTGAAGAAAATAATTTATTAAAGCATGCCAACAGTGCGCAGAAAGTCATTGTGAAAGCTGGTGATTCAGCGATTTCATCACTA
>WGBH01000170.1 GCA_015494435.1 Thiotrichaceae bacterium
GTATCCTACAACCCGTTACACAACCCTTAGAAATAAAAAAAGAACATCAACCCACAGTTATTTTAATGGTGGGTATAAACGGCGCAGGGAAAACCACTACCATTGGTAAATTGGCAAAGAAATTCCAACAACAAGGGCAATCTGTCATGTTAGCTGCAGGGGACACCTTTCGCGCCGCAGCGGTGGAACAATTACAAGTATGGGGCAAGCGCAATGATATTCCCGTCGTCGCCCAAGGCACAGGAGCTGACAGTGCTTCGGTTATTTACGATGCAATAGAATCAGCCACAGCACGGGGTATTGACGTATTACTCGCCGACACCGCAGGACGTTTGCACACCCAAGACAACCTAATGGAAGAACTGAAAAAAGTTAAACGCGTGATGCAAAAAATAGCCCCTGAAGCACCGCATGAAGTAATGCTGATTATTGATGCTAGCATAGGACAAAACGCCTTAGCACAAGCAAAAGAATTTAATAAAGCCATCGGTCTAACAGGCATCACCGTTACCAAACTCGACGGCACTGCCAAAGGCGGAATTTTATTCGCCATTGCAGAACAAGCTAAAATACCCGTGCGCTACATCGGTGTCGGAGAAGGAATCAACGACCTACAAGAATTTAATGCAGAGGAATTTGTAGCCGCATTACTCGCTGAAGATACGGTCTAATTAATTTTTATAAATAATCCAAACAGAGGCAAAAAATCTGCACAATATGGGTAGATTTAAGGTAATTTGCTTAATCTAAAACAGCCCCAAAAAACTATATCTTTGAGAGTCGTTTTAGAATATCAATTAAAAACAAACCATCTTTACCGCTTAAAAAATGATTCTCTTTGGTTAAATAGGTTAATGACTGCCCTTGTAATGCCCAAACATTATTCATATTTTGACTTTCTGGAGGGACAATAAAATCGTATTTACTTGGTCTTGTTTTGCTTTCATTGCTACGAATAATGGAGACATAGGGAATACGTGGATGAGGTTGTTGATTTAACCAGTAGAGAAAAGTATTAGGTTGTGCTGTTTTTAGATCGGTATAGAGACCGCGTGAGTCTCGGATATCATCCTCTCCCGCCATATTAAGCATAACGCCCAAAGGAGAATTACCTACTAAATAAGCAATATTGGCAATGGGTGTACCTAGATGCGGTGTACTAATGGTAATTAATGCTGCCGCTGGCACATGACTAGGAGTGACAAGGTATAAACGTGCCACAATACCGCCTGAGGAATGCCCGACAAAAATAATAGGTTCTTTACGGATTGCATAGAGATGATTTAGATATTGCCCGAGTAGATTAGCCTGCACAGCAATCGGAGCTTTCGAAGGTAAATCTACACTAAAAAAGGCATTAGGTTTTGCACTAAGGTTGTTGGGAAGTAATATCCCATATTGATTAAAGCTGTAGTTTCCACCATCTTTCCATCCTGCCAATAGGAGTCCATTTGTTACCTTTGTGGTGCGCCACGACATACCATCAGCCATATACCCATGAATTAACACCAGTGTTTTAGCTTGCAATGATGCAGGTAGCAAAAATAGGGTCAATAGAAAAATACTAAATAAAAAACTAAACTTACAATGATAGCTTGTCATATTATTCCCTCATGATGATTAAATGTATTACCTTCGACTTAGATGACACCTTATGGGCTTGTGCACCTGTCTTGAAAGTAGCAGAAGAGAAGTGCTATGCGTGGTTTAAACGTTATTATCCCAAAATAACGGCAAAATATAGCGAACAGCAACTTTTCGAAAACCGTCAGCAGTATATGCATACTCACCCTGAACAGGTTTTTAATTTGACTCAAATTCGCCTTGATTGGTTAGCACAAATTGCAGATGAGTTTTCCTATCCCCCCCAAATGGCACAGGATGCCTTTCATATTTTCTGGTTAGCACGAAATCAAGTCACTTTGTTTGAAGGCGTATTAGAAAGTTTAGAACAGTTATCTGCAAATTTCAGCTTGGGTGTGATTAGTAATGGTAATGCCGATGTGGATCATATTGGTATTGGCAAATACTTCGATTTTAGTGTCAATGTTATCGATGCAGGTTTTGCCAAACCTTCACCTGAAATATTTCATCACGCATTAACATTAGCTAATTATTGTGCACAAGAAACGGTTCATATTGGTGATAATCCAGAATGTGATGTACTCGGTGCGCTAAATGCAGGCTTGCATGCAATATGGTATAACCCAAAACAAGATATTTGGTTGGAAGATAAAAAGCCAAGCGCCATTATTCAAAAATTGAATGAAATTGAAACAAAGATTAATTTTATCGGGTAAAAACCTTACTCCTGCATTTTCACAAAGATGTGATCGATATTATAAGGTAATAAATATGCAGCATAGCCATCTCATTAAAGATACAAAATACAACCGTGATCAGTGGGTTAAACGTTTATGGATATCTAATCATCAAAATGATAAACAAATGATTAGCGATGCCGTTGACTATATATTACAAATAGAATCAACACATCGAGCATTGAATATCCCCATAAGTCTTGATGTTGCAAATACCTTATTAAGTTTACAAGTCGATCAAGTAACCCTCATTGCTACTTTACTCAGTGATATTAGCTTGAATGCTATTTTTTCTATCGAAGATATTGAACGTGATTTTAATCAGACCATTGCTGTTTTAGTTAAAAATATGCGTTTGTTACATAATTTTAAGTCCCCCGTAGAAAAAGGCGTTGCCATTCCCGCTCAAGCAGAAAAATTACGCCGTATGCTGTTATCAATGGTCGATGATGTACGTGTGGTGCTGATTCGTCTTGCTTGGGATTTGCAACAATTACGTTTAGTCGCACATTCAGATGATAAAGTAAAACAAGCCTTTGCAAGCGAAACAATGGCAATTTATGCTCCCCTTGCTAATCGTTTAGGAATTAGTCAGTTAAAATGGGAAATGGAAGATCTTGCCTTTCGCTATTTAGAACCCGATTGTTATCGTCGTATTGCAACCTTATTGGCGGATAAACGTCTAGAGCGTGAAGCGTATATTGTAAAGTTTACCGACACATTAGAAACGTTGTTGGCACAACATCATATTAAAGCCAAAGTTTATGGTAGACCGAAGCATATTTATAGTATTTGGAAGAAGATGCAACGCAAACAGATTGAATTTGATCAGTTATATGATTTGCGTGCCGTGCGAGTCATTGTAGAAAATAATCAAGACTGTTATGCGGTTATTTCCGCTGTTCATGCTGCGTGGCAATATATTCCAGAAGAATTTGATGACTATATTAATAACCGCAAAACGAATGGTTATCAATCATTACATACAGTGGTCGTAGGACCAGAAAATAAAGCGGTTGAAATACAAATTCGTACTGAAGATATGCATCTATTTGCAGAATTAGGTGTGGCCGCTCATTGGCGTTATAAAGAAGGCGGTTCTCAAGATATGGATATGGAACGAGTGATATCATCACTGCGACGTTTGCTCGATAATGAAGAATCTGATTCTGAATTATTAGAAGATTTTCGCGCAGGTATTTTTCCTGATCGTGTCTTTGTTTTAACGCCTAAAGGCGATATTTTGGATCTCACAAAAGGATCTACTCCTATCGATTTTGCCTATGCCATTCATACTCATGTTGGACATCTTTGTATCGGTGCTAAAGTGAACGGTGTCATTGTTCCATTAGACTATAAATTACGCAATGCCGATAAAGTGGAGATTATTACAGGAAAAAAAGAACAACCTAAGCGCAAATGGCTCAATCCTATCCTAGAATATGTAGGTTCAGCAGGAACGAGGACTAAAATTCGACATTGGTTTCGTCAGCAAGATCACGAGAAAAACTTGAAAGATGGAATGGCAATATTAGAACAAGAGAAACGCCGTTTAGGTATAAAGAAATATGATATCGCTCAATTGGTTAAACGTTTTAAACTACAAAGTAAAAAAGAATTTCTGATTGCCTTAGGACGAGGCGATATAAGCGTTGCTCAGCTAACCGATTATATTGAACTGCCTAATAAAAATGAAGTTAAACTCAGAAAAATACGTGTTAATCAAAAATCTAATCATCAAGGGATTCAAATACAAGGTGTTAGCAATTTATTAGTAGAAATATCAAATTGTTGCCAACCTGTTCCGGGGGATCAGATTATTGGTTATATTAGTATTGGTCGTGGTATAAAGATTCATCGTAGTGACTGTACTAATGTGCAAATAAAAAATCTTACCTCAGAACAACAACTCCGATTGACCGATGCCAGTTGGGGAAACGAAACCACAGCTTATACAGTTGATATACAGGTCACAGGTTTTAATCAACCAGGCTTTCTGCGTGATGTAGCGGATGTATTAGCAAAGCAACAAATTAATGTGTCTAATATTTCAATAGAACAGGGTAAAACAGATTTAATCTCACTGCTTACTATCGAAGTATTAATAGAAAATCTCAAGAAACTCTCGGATGCATTAGAAACAATTGAAGAGTTGCCAAATGTAATGGATGTAAGGCGGAAAAGCTAATGAGTATAATTACAAAGATTGTCCCTGATAACTATGATGATTTAGCCATCATGGTGGGTGAGTTATTGGATGAAATTATGCAGTTGACCAATGACCCTGTTTTTAAATTTGATCAAACCGAAACAGCGAAAAGAGCAAAAGCATTAATTGAAGAGAATAAATATTGGGTTTTTATTGCAATGGATAACAATAACAATCCCGTTGGTTTTGTCTCACTTTATGAAAGTTATGCTTTATATACAGAAGGGACTTATGGAACAATTCCTGAGCTTTATGTGCGAGCACCTTATCGGTCGCAAAATATTGGTAAAGATTTGCTAGAAAAAGCCATTGATTTTTCCCAGCAACGCGGTTGGAAACAACTAGAAGTCACCACCCCTCCCCTGCCTGAGTTCGCCAGAACCTTGCAATTTTATCGAGAAAATAGCTTCCAAATTATAGGCGGACGCAAGTTAAGATTAAAAATTTAATGGTTCAAGCTGATAAATACACTTTATCAGCTTAATTATTAGCCAAACAAACAAATGTGCTCGGAATAACAGCAAATATCGTTGACTATGGCGCAAAATGCTATATATAATTCAAACAGCTTGGAAGTACGCGTTATATTTATGCAACACCATTGCGATGTTTCACCTTAGTGTTTCATCCTGTTTTTCATAATTCATAGCAATATTTTTCAGCATGTCAGCCTTGTTTTTTAAGGCTTCCAATTACATTTGAATAAATAGGATATTAATATGTCTACAACGACAGGAACAGTAAAGTGGTTTAACGAATCTAAAGGTTTTGGTTTTATCGAGCAAGAGTCTGGACCAGACGTTTTTGCCCATTTCAGCGCAATCGTTGGTGAAGGTTTTAAAACCTTACAAGAAGGTCAACGGGTTGAGTTCACTGTAACACAAGGTCAAAAAGGACCTCAGGCAGAGAACATCGTAGCACTTTAAGTTCGCTACGATACAAAACTGAATCTATAGTGCAAATACGCTATAAATGAAATGAGTCTAAATCATTAAGATTCAAAAAGGTGAAACCTGATAAGTTTCACCTTTTTTTATGCTTTGCTATCACAGGATCATATCCACCTTCAGCCCAAGGGTGACAACGCAAAATACGCTTTATTCCCATCCACGATCCTTTAATAGCCCCATAATGAGCAATTGCTTGATGCGCATAATGGGAGCAAGTCGGTGCATAACGGCAATTATTGCCAAGTACAGGGCTTAGAAATAATTGATAGCCACGAATAATGATCATCAGCAGTTTTTTCATTGACCATACAGCTCTTTAGGATCAATCAGTGGTTCAGAATCAATAATGACCTCATTGCCCTTTACTAATTTATAAAAACATTGCCGTCTTCCTGTGTGGCAAGCGGGACCTGTTTGATCGACTTTAATTAATAGAGTATCCGCATCACAGTCAATGCGTAGTTCTTTTAGCATTTGCACTTGTCCTGAACTTTCTCCTTTACGCCAATAAGCTTGGCGTGAACGAGACCAATAACAAACACGTTTTGTTTTTAAGGTCTCTTCAATAGCAGATTGATTCATCCATGCCATCATCAGCACTTCACCGCTATCATACTGTTGCGCAATAGCGGGAATTAAACCGTCTTGATTATATTTTAAGGTAGTTAATGACTCAGATAATTTGACCGGGTTGTTTGCGCTCATACCCCTGCTCCTTACATTTTTTCAAATAATCTGTCCAATTTTGTTCATAGTTATCCCCTAACTCACGTAATAAATCCCAGCTATAGAGTCCACTATCATGGTTATCATCAAAAATGAGTTTTATCGCATAATGACCCACAGGCTCAATGGCTTTGATATTTACATTTTCTTTTCCTAATTGAAGTGTCTCTTGTCCTATGCCATGTCCACGTACTTCTGCCGAGGGAGATGAGACGCGCAGATACTCACAGCTTAAATTATGGGAAACCCCATCTGGCCAGGTCAACTCTAAAATCTTAGAAGTCTGATGTAATGCTATATTTGTTGGTGTCATGATTGATTTTCCTTATTAAAGAATATAACGACTCAGGTCTTCATCAATCACTAATTCGCCCAGTGATTTATCCACAGCGTTAGCATCAATGACCAGAGTCGGTTCACAGTCAGGGGCATGAAAAAGAGTTTCTTCTAATAAACGTTCCATAACGGTGTGTAAACGACGCGCACCAATATTTTCGGTACGTTCATTCACTTGATAGGCTGTTTCTGCCAATTTTTTAATACCATCATCGGTAAAGCTAAGCGTTACCCCTTCTGTTTTAAGTAAGCCGATATATTGTTCAGTTAATGATCCATTGGGTTCTACTAAAATACGCTCAAAATCATGCGCGGTCAGTGCTTTCATTTCTACCCGTATCGGTAGACGACCTTGTAATTCAGGGATTAAATCAGAAGGTTTTGCCAAATGAAACGCTCCCGAAGCGATAAATAAAATATGATCCGTATTGATGATCCCGTATTTAGTTGTAACAGAACAACCCTCAATTAAGGGTAATAAATCACGCTGTACTCCTTCGCGTGACACATCCGCACCACCTGCCTCACCTTTACGAACCACTTTATCAATTTCATCCAGAAAAACGATCCCATTTTGCTCTACATTATGCAAAGCTCGCGCTTTTAGATCATCTTCATTGACCATCTTATGCGCTTCTTCTTCCGTTAATTCTTTTAAGGCATCCTTTATTTTTAGTTTACGCTTTTTAGTCCCATTCCCTTTTAGATTTTCAAACATGCCTTGTAATTGGCTTGCCATGTCCTCCATCCCAGGTGGGGTCATGATTTCGACACCCATTGTAGCGTTAGATACTTCTATTTCGATTTCTTTATCATCGAGCTTGCCTTCACGTAATTTTTTACGGAATTTCTGACGAGTTGAGTTTTCAACAGCCGCTTTGTCGTCAGAAGTATTTAACCAACCCTCTGTTTTCATTTCAGATTTAGGACGGGGTAATAAAATATCTAATACACGATCTTCTGCTGCATCCTGTGCGCGATGTTGTACTTTTTCTACTTCTTGTTCACGGGTTAATTTAACCGCTACTTCTGCTAAATCACGGATAATAGAATCGACTTCTTTACCCACATAACCCACTTCAGTGAACTTAGTCGCCTCTACTTTGATAAAAGGCGCATTGGCAAGGCGTGACAAACGCCGTGCAATTTCTGTTTTACCAACACCTGTTGGACCAATCATCAAAATGTTTTTAGGGGTAACTTCACGGCTTAATTCAGGGGTTAATTGTTGTCTGCGCCAGCGATTACGCAATGCAATCGCTACTGCGCGTTTTGCATCGGCTTGTCCTACAACGTGTTTTTCTAATTCCTGAACAATTTCTCTAGGTGTCATTGACATGAGGAGTCTCTCAACAGTTCTAACTATTTACAATTCTTCAACGGTGCGATTTTGATTCGTATAAATACAAATATCACCTGCGATTGATAAGCTTTTTTCTACAATTTCACGCGCTGTTAAATCGGTATTATCCAATAAAGCACGGGCAGCGGACTGAGCATAAGGACCACCAGAACCAATGGCAATCAGATTATCTTCGGGATCAATCACATCTCCATTGCCAGTGATAATCAAAGAGGTTTTAGCATCAGCCACCGCTAACAATGCCTCAAGTTGGCGCATACCACGATCAGTACGCCAATCTTTAGCCAGTTCAATAGCCGCACGGGTTAAATTGCCATTAAAAGTATTGAGCTTGCCTTCAAATTTTTCAAATAAAGTAAAGGCATCCGCAGTACCACCTGCAAATCCTGCAATCACCTTATCATTATAAAGGCGACGCACTTTGCGTGCATTGCCTTTCATAATAGTATTACCTAATGAAACTTGCCCATCACCGCCAATGACAACATTATCGCCACGACGAACTGACAGAATCGTTGTTCCTCTATATTGTTTCACACACGCTCCACTGAAATTAATTTATAGTAGCCTAGATAAATTGGGTTCAGACTACACTTTTCAAGTTTAAACTATAGAGCATCTTTATTCATTGAGGATTTTTTACAAAAAAGCAATGATTCAATATAAAACTTATGAAGCTTGTCGATAAGTTGAAATACGGTTATTCCACCCTGCTAACCAACGTTGTTCATTACGACTACGGGGTGCGTTCCTCACTCTACGCTCAAGAACACGCATGGCTGCATTTGCAAACTCATTCAATGCCTCAGCCCCAGGAGAGGCGGGGCGCATTTCTTCTAACACCTGTAACAAGCCCCAGTTTTGCCGCTTATAACCACCGTGACGGTTTAAGCCTTCGCCTTTGAAATTAACATAATCAATCAAGGGATACCAACCACCACGAGAATTTGCCACCGCATTTAAATTACCTGCCACCATTGGACGTAAATAAGGAGGTGCGGTGGTCACCAATTTAGGCATAGCACGTTGTGCGCGTTGCATAATATACTCTGCTTGCAAATAGCGTGTTTCATATAAAATTCGTTGTAACTGTTGCACTTGAGGATTATTTTTATCACGCATTAACTGCGCCCGTGTTCTCCAAGGTGCGCCAGTATACTTCGCTCGTTGTACCCATTGTGGTAAACGCACACCACGAGACTCCAGATAAGTCAACACCCCTGGAAAGGTATTACCAAAACTTTGACGACGACCAGCAGGATACCATGTAAAATGACCAATACCCATAGCCGCAAAATCTTCACCTTTATTCCAATGCACTAATTTATTAATATCACCACCACTTTCATTTTGAAATATTTTATCGCCAATGGTACGCACCTCCTGTACTGATATTCCCGGCATACCTGGCACCATCTGTTGTTGAGGTTGGGCTGGTTGGAGTCGTTGAGGTTGGGCTGGTTGAAATTGTTGAAAAATTCTAGATTGATGATGCAATGCTGGTCTTTTAAATTGTTGTGGTACAACTCGAACTTGGGGGGCAACATGTCGTTGCAAATTAACTTGACGACGTCGCGCAACCTGACGTTGTCGAACAGCTTGACGTGCCTTTAGCGTATGACTGCTATGATGTGAAATAACCTGTGATGTCTTTTGAGGAGATGCCATACGCGGAGAGTTTTGACTACAAGCAGAAAGTGCATACATAGCGGAAACAGTAAGGCCAATGAGGATTTGTGGTTTCATTTTTTTTGCCATTATTATTGTTATTATTATTGGCAACAAGGTATTTGGGGTATACCTTGTTGCCTCATCTATAGCTTTTTAACACATCACTAAAGAAAAAACTTTAAAGAGCTACATTGAGTAAAGAGTATAATGACTGTTTAATTAATTGGCTATGAATTGGCGATAAACTGCCATTTTTATCACCACCATACATATTTTCCTTACTAAGCATTTCTCTCAAACATACAGTAAATATGGCTCCTACAGTAAAAGCCATAAACTAAATAAATTACTAGAAGAATTAATCTTTTTAAGAGACTCTCACTTAAAACCGCCAAAACCACCGATATTTTATTTAAATATTGCGCTATTAGTTGTGATTAGGGAGTGAGCTTCCCTGAGTCCTGTGACTTCCAGAACGTTAGTTAAAAACCAAATCAGGATATTCCGACTACCATGAGCGTCACGTCCAACACGGATACCTTTGAAGAGAATTGAAGATTTCCCTCCAAGGTTATCCAGTATTGAACCATCCCACAGCGTTTTAGACGCATACGATTCATTCACATCTATTAGAGCTTTCCCGTATTTTTTTGCCATCCATTTAAGTGTCATCTTGAACTTATAATGTGCCACTCCAAGCATTCCCCTTACGGTGTTTACTGTTTTATCATTAATCCGATCCAGCTTTGGGTTGAAACTTCCATTGTTTCCAGTATAAGTTGTGGAAATAAGCCGAAAAAAAGCACAATAAAACACATCAGTAAGACAATGAATATTTCACGTTTTTTTAAGTCTTGTGCATCTATAATCGCTTCATGACGGCATTCGCCTAGAAAGCTTTTGCGAAACAGTTCTAACGTATAGCTGGCACTAAGAATAATGCCAACTAAGACTGCAATCCCTACCCCCGTGTAATGACCTAATGCACTAAGAATTAATAAAAGTTCAGCAGGAAAACTACTCGTTGCGGGTACACCAATATTAGCCAATGCTAGAAAAAAGAAGAAAGCGGTCAGTAAGGGCATTGTTTTAGCGATACCGCCCAGACTCACTACATCAGTAGATCCAACGCGCTGATAAAGGAATCCAGTTAGCAAAAATAATCCACCTGCAACCATAGTAAAATTAAGTAATTGAAACACTGCGCCTTGAATACCCTGCGGACTCATAGTGGCGATACCGATCACAATCAACCCCACATGGCTTAAACTTGAGAAAGCTAACATGCGTCTGATATTGCTTTGATTTAGTGCGGCAATACTGCCATAAATAACCCCCATAAGACCAAAGCCAACCATTAAGCCTTGGAAGCTTTGTGCGGCATCCGGTGCCATTGGCAGAGTGAAACGCAATAATCCATAGGCACCAAGTTTTAGACCAACAATGGTTGCAATGCTTGCAGGATGCCCTTCTTGTGGTAATACAGGTAGCCATGTATGCATTGGAAAGAGTGGCGTTTTTACTCCAAAGCCAAATAAAAGCAAAAAGAAAATAACGCTTTGATATGGATTATCTTTAGCTATTTTCAGCAATTCAGGATAAGAAAATACATAATTCCCTGCTTCACCACCAAGCGCTAATAGAATAAAGGCAAACAGTAAGGCTAAGCCACCTGCGGTCATAAACAACACATATTTTACCCCTGCATAGCGTCTATTGGCACCAACACCCCAGAGAGAAATAAGGAAAAACAGCGGAATCAGTGAAACCTCCCAAAAAAGGATAAACAGCATCGTATCTAATGAAGTAAAGACACCTAAGATTGCACATTCTAAGATTAAAATCAGTGCAAAATAGAGATTTCTAAGTTGGTTAATACTATTCCATGAAGCGAGAATAACGGCGGTGAATAACAAGGTGGTACTGGGTAAAAATAGCACTGAAATACCATCAACACCTAAGAAATAATGGATATTTAAACCCTTAATCCACGCGTATTTTTCAACATATTGAAACCCGTGCAAATGACTATCAAAACCAACTGCAATCATTAACGCCACTATAAAAGCAATTAAATTAATCGCTAAGGCAACCCAGCGAGCTGTTACAGCGGGGATCATTAGGGTGATTCCTGCGCCTAGTGGGAGCAATAAAAGAAGCAAGCTTAGCCATGAGAAATCAGCACTATGTAATGCCATTGAGCTTAATTCCATTATGAATGCCCTCCTTGCTGATTGAGCAGTTGTTGATAAAGATTGCTTAAACTATTCAAGGAATGATCAAAAAGACTCAGCGAAAAATCGGAGGAAAATCCCATTCCCAAAATAACCACAATAACAATCACCGCCATAGAACGTTCTGTCATGCGTGCAGGCGTTGTATCCCAAGCAGAAGTATCACCACTTGGCTCGCCTAAAAAGGCTTTTTGGAAGGCAAACAAAAGAAAACCTGCTGCAACTACATTGCCTAGAGCAGCAGCAATAGTCACCAATGCGCCAAATTCAAAGATGGAAGATTCCAACACTAAATGCACTGCATCAAAACCTGGTGTCCCTGGCATTCCCATAATCGCCAGCCCTGAAATTAAAAAGGCAATACTAACCATTGGCATGTATTGAAAAACCCCGCCAAGACGTGCAATAGAAGCGGTATTAGTGCGTTGCCAGACTAAACCAATCATAAACATCAACCCTGAAATCGCTAAGCCAAAGTTAATTGCCAACATAATGCCACCTGCAAAGCCTTCTTGTTGCAGGGTAAATAAGCCAATGGTCAAAATACCCGTATGACTAATAACCGCATACGCCATTAAACGGCGCAGATTAACTTGCCGCATTGCCAGTAAAGCGGCATAAAAAATACCAATTACAGCAAAGAGAATCACAATGTTATGCCACTCAATCACTGTCTCGGGCATGATAGGAAACACAAAACGCAACAAAGCAAAAATACCAACTTTTAAGCCTAATAAGAACATCGGTGCGACCGCGACATTGCCATGTTGAATTGTTTCAGGTAACCAGCCATGCAAGGGGAAGATAGGAATGCGAATCCCCAAGCCATAAAATAAAGTGAAGAAAGTAAAAGTAGCAATGAACGGTTCAATTGGCGTAACAGCGAGTTTATAAAGATCAAAACTCCAATCGCCACCGTGCTGACCTGAGTAATTCCAACCCAACATAAAAGTACCGATTAACATCAGTAAAATGCCAACACTCATATACTGTGAATAACGGATAATCATTGGCTTGGCATCAGCAAAGGTTGCCCAACGATAGAGTAGATAACCCAATGCTATCATTTCAAAAATGGACAGCAGTACAAACCAAAGCAGGTTAACGCTCACAAATTGGCTCATTAGCAAGGCTTGAATCAATGCCATAATCGCCAGTACGCCCGTTTGGTGTAAACGTCTAAAAATAACAAATAGCACGCCCAATAAACTTAATAAGGCGGTCAGTAATATAAATAAAATACTAATTCCATCCACGGCGACATGGTAGGAGAGTCCGAATAGATCCACCTGCTTGGCAAATTGCATTTTGTCTGAGCTTAAATCAAACTGGTGATACAGTTGCAACGCGAATAACATTTCCAAAACAGTGGCTAATAAAGCGATAATCGCAACCGCTTTAGTCCGTACTTTCCACAGTATTAAGGCAGCCACAAAGGGTAATAATTGCAATAGCTCTAATAATGGCCATGTTGCTTGAATTTCACTAAATTGTATCATTGTCTCTCTCATTGCCACGCTCCTATAATACAATCACAAAAGTTGCCATAATCAAGAGCAATAAATAACGCGGTTTGGAGAGTAAGCTATCAATTTTCTCAATATAATACCCAAGATAATCCAGCCCATTGATCAAGCCATCACCACTGACTTTAAGCACCAGATTGTCTTCAAACCAATGCAATATCGACGCGATTGCCTGCATTGTTTTACCCAATAAACCAGAGCCAATACCAATCTCGCTTTGTAGTTCAAAACGCCCTTGTTGATGTGCTTCCCAACTCGCTAAGGTGTTGAGCATATTCGCTTGCGAGGGCATTCCAGTCATACGATCAATCACCTGCTCATCAAAGACCTGCGCTTCGTGCGCCAATGCCTGTGTAGGACGGGTTAATAGCCAATTTGCCGTATCATCTAACCAAAATCGTTGCAAAGCTGCTGTATAAAGCCATTCTTTATTACTTAACCAAGTAGGAACAGGACGCGCAGGACGATTGACCATTTGCATAAAAGAAGGCGCGTGTAAAAATTGATAGGCGCGCCAAATTGCATGGATCACCAAATGCACCAATGCCAAGGTGAATAATCCTAAACCAATCCAGATCATTATTAATCCCACTTGCAATAAGGTGGCAAACATAAAGGATGATTTAATATCCGTTTGAACTAAACCAACGAGATAGCTATAAATAACCGTCACCGCACCAATAAAGAGAATGCCAAGCATTAAAAACGGTACTTGCATCAATAATGGCTCTAAACGTAGCAATAGATACACGCCTGCATGTACCATAATTGAGCCATAAAATACCGCACTAGAGGGTGTTGGCCCTTCTAAAGCACGGGTAATCCAAGGCGAAAAAGGAAATTGCGCTGATTTAGCAAAGGCGGCCATCATAAAACCCGCCACAATAATGCCAATAAAAAGAGGTGATTCGGCTTTGCTCTGCATTGCCCTTAGCATTTCGTCCCATTCCACTGTTCCAAGCCAATAGAAACAAAATGCAATCGCTAGCAAAAAACCTGCATCACCGATACGATTAGTGACAAAAGCGCGCCCTGCATTGCGAGTAGCCGTTTCACGATGCCATGAATAAGCAATCAGCAAATAAGAACTGACCCCTGCTAGTTCCCAGCCAATAAAGGTCAATACCGCATTACCTGATAAAACAATCAATAACATCGCACTATGAAACACACTCAGCAGAATAAAAAAGCGTTGAAAACCTGCTTCACGGTGTAAATAATTAATGCAAAAGCGATTAATAATTAGAATAATAAAGCCAATCAGCGTTGCCATTGTAAGGCTTAAATAATCCAGCAAAAAACTCACCTTGACTAAAAAGTCTCCCGATGCAAGCCATTGCCCTAATTCTATTTTTCCCTGCTGCCCATTAAGCAGTGCGCTGATACTAAGAAACAACGTCAGAACAAAAGAGAGGGTTGCCATACTGATGGTAATCGTTGCTGTTTCTTTTTCACCTGCTTCTTCACGATTCCAATTAAAAATAAAGCCCAATGCAATCGCCAATGCGGCAAGTAGTGGCAAGATGGGGATCAGTGCCACCGCTAAAGGAGTGATTGTATTCATATCAAACATAAGTCATCACCTGCGCGGAATAATCTTTTCGTTTTTGCAAACATCCAAATAGTTTCATGAGCCAACCGTTAATTAACCTTGCTTTTTGAATTCACGTTGGAACGTCCATTTTGCCGTTTAATTAAAGCAGGCCCCAAATGATCATAATGCCCTGAATACCAGTTAGAAGATTGCTCTACCGTTGCGAGTAGTTGTTGTTGTGAATCTTCCCATACTTCCCAGCCACGTACAGGATCAAAGGTACTAATCACGTCTGAATTTGGGTCTTTAGAGGAAAGTAAAATCCAACCATTACCCACTAATTCTTGAATAGAAGCTTGGCGCATATAAATTTCTGTGAGCGTTTCAGTCGTGGCTTCCACCATCAATTGCAAGCGCATTGGTTCATGAACTTCTATCATCTGCTGCGGTAGTCCTGTGCGTAAATCACTGTTTGCACCTTCCATTACCCCCAATAATCCTGATAAATTATGTACAATTTTAGAACCACAGCCATATTTTTCGTTATTCACGGCGGAAAAATAATATTCAAGACTAATACCCGCCCCCACAGGTCCTGCACTTAATAATAAACGCTCTAAAAAGCGACCTTCAGGATCGACACTGGCATCATAAGAAATCAAAAAACAACGCCGATCCATAAACAACCCTTGGGATAAATAACGTCGTCCGACAAAACCGACTGCAATCGTCGCGTGTCCTAACTCTGGGCGGGCTTGTGAATAATCCACTCCACGCGCTGCGATATGTTTAAGCGCACTACGAAGGGTCGGTTTTCTAGGTGCGGAAGCCAATTTACGACAGCGTTCATGGGCGGAATGCGCTCCTGCTAATTGCATCTCATTTTTTAGTTTTTTGAAATTTTCTTGCAAAGACAGAGGGATTAAGTCGGTATCATCCCAAACGACCCGCTCATTACAGGTATCATGCTCCCCGCATAAAAACCAACTATCATCAGGAATATCAATCCCGCGCGTAGATAATATTTCACGAACAGCAGGTGTATTTGCCATTGCGGCAAAAACGCGCGCATTAGGTCCGCTAAATTTACCACTACATGCCCCACAACCATAAGCCGCCGCATGTGGATTGTTTTGATTGCGAGAATAATGTCCCATCATCACCACTAAAGGCGCAAAGTTTGCTAACAAACCATTGTCTTGTAAAAAATTTTCAACAATATCCGCTTGCTCATCCAAGCTATAACCAAGTTGATTATCTTTAACACTACGATTCCCTTTAATCGCATCAGCCAAATAATGAATACGGGTGGTTTTATTACCATCAAATCGGCTAATAATACGCTCGATGGTACGGTTCCAAGCCAAAGGAGCAATCGCTTTACCCGCCAAGATAAGCGCGGCAATCGGCGCATTAGCAACCATTAAAGCGGTTGAACCTAAGAAGCCCCGACGCGTTTCTTGCAAAACAGTATCTTGAAGGCGAATACGTTTGCCATAACGTTTTTGATACTGTTCAAGTTCCGCTTCATGCCCTTGTTTCGCAATTTCTGTTATTTCATGCTCAGGTGTGACCACCACGGGACAAAGTGCTACGGGCTTATCGCTTTCAATACTATTCCAGTTCATCACCACACCAAAAAAGGCGGCCGCCCCAAGGGTTTCAATCGCAGGATTAATATGTTCAAGATGACGACGAAAACCCTCTTCACGGTCATCCATGCAAAAAATAACCTGTGCTTGTGGACGCTCTTTACGCTTTGCCCATGTGCCCCGTCCTTGATTTTGCTGTACCGCACTAAAGAGTTGATTGCGATAATGAATTTCATAGGCTTGTAATAATAAAAAACCAGCCGTTTCGCCTTGCATAGCCTCTACACAAGCAAATATTTCTTGCATTTGAGTTGGCTTTAATTGTCGTATTTCCTGACCGCTAAGCCCTAAATGTTGTGCAAGACGGAACAAGCGCCAAGCATCGCGGTGTAAATGTCGCTCGGTTTTAGCATCAGATGCGGAGCTTTGTTTCCATGTCCAGATCATATGCGCTAAAGTAAGCCATTCACTCTCTCTATGCGTTTCAATGGAAGCACGCTCAATCAATTGTTGTGCCAAATTGATTAAATACTCAGGAAGATGCTGGTTATAGAGCATATGACGCACTAAAAACTCAGAATATTGGTAGCTAAAATAACCACGAAGCGTAGAGAGACTGCCTTCAATACGCCATAACTCACGACATAAGCGACCTACAAACAAATGTTCTAGCACCAATCGCACAGCGAGATAATCCATCATATTGACATTCACCTCATCAAGCCCATTATAGTCTGGATGTTGATGTCGCCAGAAAAACATCCCAGACCACCCCGGAAGGTCTAATGCAAGATGCTCAAGATAATTTGCCCATTGATGTTGAGGAATATCCATGCGGGTTAATTCAGCTATGACCGTTTCTAACGCATCATCAGGTAAGGAATCAATATAATCTGCCCATTCAGGGATATTATTAAGCGCGCCGTATTGATCCTTGAGTGCACTTTGTTTCCAACTTTGATAAAAACCAATATGACCCTCTTTAGGATGCCATGCTGCCACCCCTTCATCTAACCAAGCACCTAAAAAACGAAGCAGATATTCGAGTATATCCTCTTGCACATCAACCCCTGTAAGGCGTTGCAATAAGGTACGCAAACTTATCTTCGCGCCCACTTCATTTAATAATAATTCAAGCTGTTGTGAGGATGCTTTGCGTACCAAAGCGCCTATTTTAGATTGCCCACGCAAAAGAATATCCGCTTCATCTTTACCACTACTTTGCAATAAATTCTCGAACATTTTGCTGGCTTGTTCTTGAGAAAGATTCAACATATCTTCCACATGTAGCATATTAGGATCTAAGTCCAAAGCTTCAATACAAGCATTCCATAAATCACCCACAAGCTCCTGCTCAGTATTTAAACCCTGTGCCTTTGCTCGCGCTAATAGCGCACTTTTACTGTCATCTGGAATGTCTTTTTGCAATACCTGCAACGCATTCGCTTCCTCTATTTGCCATTTCAATTGACAACTTGACAAAGGTTTAATCGGAAAAATCAAAGCGATACGATAAATATCTTTACGCAACACCACACAGGTATTTATTGCATCGGTTGATTTAATATCCGTTGATTTAAAAAGGCATTTATCAGCTTCTAATTTTTCATCCTTTAATAAAACAGAATCCAAATCCCCATCGTTGATACGCCCCTTCAAATAAGCATTACGAAATTTATCTTGTGACCAATAACTATAAGCCCCTATTAGCTCATTAGACGCTCGCATTGCCTCTTCAAATTTTAAATGTTGATAACCATGCAAAGTATTATGATGCACAAAATCACGAATAGAGGCTTGCGCTGGTAATACATGCTCAAAATGCTCCAAAACATGCAATAACTCAGCACGAATATCTAAATTTTTAGACGCGGTATTGTGATCTTTAGTTGACATGAGCAACTCCTAAAGCGGGTTTAATGGTATCAATAAAATGATTCACGGAAGGAGTAATCAAATCAAGAAAAGGAGCAGGATAGAGTCCAAGCACAAGAATACCTACGCTTAATACCCCCGCCGCCAGCACTTCAACCACTTTTAAATCTTCAACCTTATCCGTTAGCGCTTTATTTGAGCCTGTAAACAAATGTTTGATGGTACGCACCCCATAGGTTGCACTGACCATCACAGCAAAGGAGAGAAAAATCATTGCCCACCCCCATACCTCAAAACCACCGAGCATCACATACAGTTCTGCAATGAATCCTGCCGTTCCCGGTAGCCCTGTACCAGCAATAAAGGCAAACACAATAAAAAAAGCAAAACGTGGCGTAACTTTTAATAGAGAACCATAATCATTGATATTCTTTGTCCCCGTGCGCTCATACAACAAGGAAATCAACATAAATAACAGCGCAGCCACCAAACCATGTGCAAACATTTGATACACCGCACCCGTCATACCCGTAACATTCAAAGTCGAAAGACCCAGCAACAAAACCCCCATATGCCCAACCGAAGAATAAGCAATCATTTTTTTTATATCCGACTGTCGCCATGCCAATAATGCACCATAGCCAATAGCAATTAAACCCAATACCATTAACGGAGTTTGGAAGATAACAACCGCTTTAGGCAGAATAATAAGCGAAAGAATTAAACCGTAAGCCCCCATTTTGAGTAAAATACCCGACAGCAAAATACTCACAGGCCCCGGCGCTTCGACATGTGCTAAAGGCAACCAACCATGCAAAGGGAAAATAGGAATTTTGACCCCAAACCCGAGTAGCAAACCTAAGAAAATCCATGCTTGTTTTTCTGCACTTAGTTGTCTCGCCCCTGTTGCTATATCAGCAAAGGCAAAGGAATGAGCAGGCGTTGCATCAAATAAAATCAAAAAACTCAGTAACATAAAAACCGAGCCAGCCATCGTGTATAAGAAAAAATTGAGCGATGCCGTTTGACGCGCCTTCCCTCCCCAGCGATCAATCAAGAAAAACAACGGTATTAAAGTCGCCTCCCAAAAGATGTAAAACAGCCCCCAATCACGCGCCATAAACACACCTAACACCGCAGCCTCCAAAACCAGCATCAATAAATAATACCCTTTAGGATGATTTTTAATCGATGCAGAAGCCAGTATCGCAACCCAAACCAATAATGCCGTCAAAATCACCATCGGATAAGAAAAACCATCCACTCCTAATGCAAAAGAAGTCCCCAAACGAGAATGCCATTTATACTCAAAACTCAACCACAAACCATCAGGATTAGGTACCACACTCCCCCATGTGATCAGATAAATAGTAAACAATAAAGTAGCACTAGAATAAAAAATAGCAGTTTGACGAATCACTGCGGGTTTACTACTAGAGAGAAACCCTATTATAAAAGCACCAATAAGGGGCAGTAGTAATAAAACAATAAGACTATGTAGCGACATTATGACAACCCAAAGGTAATTTAGGCGGCATAATGTACTCTTAAAAAAGAAAATTCTCAA
>WGBH01000171.1 GCA_015494435.1 Thiotrichaceae bacterium
CTATTGGTACTATCCCTCCAGCTTGCTGTAGTTTATTGAATATGCTCTTAAAAGTAGGGAGGGAATAATAGTTTTCTAATAGTGATTTTGAATAGGTATAATTATCACAAAGATATAAAATAGCTTCTTTAGCTTCTATGCGTAAATCAAAATGATGACCATCTGCAAAAAAGTGAAGCTGTTCGTTGTCTTCGATATAAGCCAGTCTTAACCAGTTTTTTCGTTGGTAATTTGTAGAGAATGATTCGGTCTTTTGTGACTTATTTACTGTCTTCTCTTCATTAAGAGCCGATTCACCTTTTGTTTCCGTTAAATATTTTCCCAGCCAGATGGAAAGTGTTTCTTTTTTAGACTCGATGCCTTTTAATATTATATTAGATAATGCTTTAATATCATTTTGTGTTATTTCTGCCGCATGATATTGGAAGGGTCTTTGTTTATCGCGGTAGCGTTGATTGAATTCAGCGCTATTAGCGATTGAGTCTATCCAATTATAGATTAATTCACGCTGGCTTGGTGTGCGAAACCCGACCGATAATGTCATGCAATCATTATCTTGAGCAATACCGTAGTGGGGTATATTAGGTGGGAGATATAACATGTCGCCTGGTTTTAAGATCCAATCATAATCAGAATCAAAATGCTTTAAAATACTTAAAGAACAGTCTTTAAGTATTTCCTTATTATAGTCTTTTCTGCTATCGATGCGCCATTTTCGTTCTCCAGCCGTTTGAATAAGAAAGACATCATAAGCATCAATATGAGCGCCGACAGAGCCTTGCTTAACTGCATAACTCAGCATTAAATCATCTAAACGCCAATTGGGAATAAAAGAAAATTTTTCTATTAGAGAGCGTAATTCAGGAATATAACGCTCAAGGTCATTGACTAATAATGTCCAGTGTGATTCAGGTAAGTTTGCAAAGGTTTCGTCATCGAAGGGATTAAAGAGAGATTCCCAAGGCTCTGCGCCATGTTCCATTACTATGCGTGCTGGGGCATCTGTATCACAGGCAATCCCTGCTAGTTCTTCAGGGCTAATATCCACGGGTGAGCCATTAAATGCTTGGCGAACAAGTAAGGGCTTTTGTTGCCAATATTCACTTAAAAAATCTTGATAACTAAGACCGCCTAAAAGGGGCTGTTGAGTGTTAGGATTCATGATCAAATGCTCTTTGCTTGACCGACGGCATTACCAATGTAATTGGCAGGTGTCATTGCAAGCAATCTGTTTTTTGCCTCTAACGGTATCTCTAGCTTATTAATAAATACTTGTAGGTCTTCAGATGTAATACGTTGCCCTCGCGTGAGTTGTTTCAATTTTTCATAGGGTTTTTCGATATGGTAGCGGCGCATAACGGTTTGTATCGGCTCGGCTAACACCTCCCAATTATTATTCAGGTCGGCTGCAAGTGTCGCCTCATTAACCTCTAATTTGCTAATGCCTTTTAAGGTGGATTGAATCGCAATACTAGTATGTCCGATGCCGACACCTAATGTTCTTAATACGGTGGAATCGGTTAAATCCCGTTGCCAACGTGAAATAGGTAATTTTTGTGATAAATGATTCATGAGCGAATTAGCAATTCCTGCATTGCCTTCTGCATTTTCAAAGTCAATCGGGTTGACTTTATGTGGCATGGTTGAGGAGCCAACTTCTCCTGCAATCACTTTTTGTTTGAAATATCCAATAGAAATATAACTCCAGATATCCCGACAAAAATCGATTAAAATGGTATTAAAGCGTACCGTTGCATCAAATAATTCAGCAATATAATCGTGCGGTTCAATTTGAATTGTGTAAGGATTCCATTCAAGTCCAAGTGATTCTACAAAGTTTTTAGCAAATAATGCCCAATCAATATCGGGATAGGCGCTAAGATGGGCATTATAATTACCGACAGCACCATTAATTTTTCCAAGTAATGGCACTTGTTTAATTTGATCATATTGACGTTGTAGGCGATAAGCAGTATTTGCCATTTCTTTGCCTAATGTGGAAGGCGAAGCAGGCTGTCCATGCGTGCGACATAGCATCGGTATTTCTGCATAATCATGCGCCATTGCTGTGATGGCGCTGATTGTCTGTGCAATTTCTGCTAGCAAGACCGTTTCACGTCCTCCTTTTATCATGAGCGCATAGGAGAGATTATTAATATCTTCAGAGGTGCAAGCGAAGTGTATAAACTCACTCACTGCATGGATTTCTGCGTTATCTGCAATTTTTTCTTTTAAAAAGTACTCAATGGCTTTTACATCATGGTTTGTTGTGCGTTCAATTTTTTTTATATGTTCGGCATCTGCTTCAGAAAAACGTTCTATGATATTTTCGAGGTAATCATTGGCTTCAGTAGAAAATTGAGGTACTTCATTGATGTCGGCATGTTGTGCAAGGGCTTGTAACCAGCGTATCTCAACTAGGACACGGTATTTTATTAATCCAAACTCGCTAAAATAAGGACGCAATGCAGTGGTTTTGCTGGCATAGCGACCATCAACAGGAGCAAGAGCAGTGAGGGTGGAAGGGGTGTTAAAAGAAGATAAACTCATAAGACAATCGTTAGTATTTAAGTTTCTGACAAATTAGTATAAAAGCACAAGAAAAAACACCAACTGATTGATATATCATCAAATCAAGGGATAATGGTTTTTTTCAATTGCGTAAAGTGTCATGAAAAAAGGTTAAAAAAAATCAGTAAAGAAGGATAATATAAACCTATATTTAGCTTGAAAATATAAGTTGAACTACAACTATAGCTGGTTTAAATTAGATTATTAATAATTAATAGAGATGCCCTGCATTTTTTGCGGGATAGGTTGCAGAGTATTTCAGCATGAGTAATATCTTAATGGTTA
>WGBH01000172.1 GCA_015494435.1 Thiotrichaceae bacterium
ATGCTTGATGGCCCATTTGAAGGATATTTTGCAAACTTTAACTACAAGCCCGATGGGGTTGGTGAAGCGAAGGCTCCTATTACGACTGAAATAAGTGATGTGGGTGTTGACTCATTGGCTTTCTCGATGGGACTCTGGTCATTACTGGCAGGTTTATTGTCGGTCTTCGGTTTGCGCAAAATCAATAACAAAAAGTAAATAAAAAACCCAGGGTGGTTGTCACCCTGGTTTTTTTTAAATGTTAAATATGTAAATTCTCTAAAGGGAGAAATTGTATGAAGTTTTCTATTAAATTGACGGTGCTGTCTGCTGTTGTTACAAGTTTAGCTCTGCCTTACACTGCACATGCTACAAACGGTGCCTGGCTAATTGGCTTTGGCGCAAAATCACGCTCTATGGGTGGAACTGGTGTGGCCGATAATCGTGGTGGTTTGGCAGCAGCTTTTAATCCGGCAACGATGGTTGATTCCGGTAACAGGTTCGATATTGGTGCAGATCTTTTTATGCCACCTCGTAAGGTTAAGCATGAATCAGGTGTGTTGGGTTTTACCGAAGAAGAAAGTAATAATAATCTCTTTGTCATCCCTAATATGGGGGGAACCTATGACTGGAATGAGAAAGTAACGGTCGGTTTCGCTTTTATTGGCGCTGGTTTACAAACCGAATATAACCAGACCGTGAACAGTGACTCCTGTAAAAAAGTAAATGCAGGTGCCGCTCCTGGTTTTAATAGTTGTCCGCCAACATTTTTTAATGCATTTAACTCAGCAGCAGGCCCAGAAGCCGGTGTTGAATTAATACAGATGCAGGCTTTGCCAAGTATTGCTTACAAGATTAACGACAAGCATTCTATCGGTGCAACCTTTGTTATGGCTGCATCGTTTTTTAGGGCAGAAGGTCTTCAGGATTTCGAGCAGTTAGGTTTTACAACTGCTAAGGGTGATTTTACTAGTGGAAGTTGGGATCATGCCTTTGGTGCAGGTATTCGTTTTGGCTGGCTGGGTAAGTTTGCTAAAAATGATAAGTTAAAACTCGGTGTCAATTATTCATCCCGCGTTTATATGCAAAAGCTGGATGCTTATAAAAACTTGTTTGCAGAGCAGGGTGGGTTTGATATTCCAGAGAGCTATGCAGCGGGTATAGCTTATGACTTTACGCCGGCTGTAACAGTAACATTTGATATTCAAAGAATTAACTGGAGTGATGTTAAGTCTATTGGTAACCCTGGCCCCAATGCTGCCGATCCAACTAACCTGCTACCACTTTGCCCGCCAGGAACCGATCAAACATCATGTTTATTAGGTGGTGATAATGGCCTTGGTTTTGGTTGGAGAAATCAAACCGTGTACAAAATTGGCGCTGATTGGTCTATTAACGAAAAATGGAATGCTCGTGCTGGATGGAACTATGCTAAAACCCCAATCCCAGATGATCAGGTATTATTTAACATGTTGGCACCAGCAACGCCTGAGCACCATCTAACATTAGGTGTTGGTTACGAAATAAATGATACCTTTGTAGTGGATGGTAGTTTTGTTTATGCATTTAGTAACCCGGTTAATGGTCCAACGGCTTTTGGCCCAGGCGGAGCAATAGTAGAAGGTTCAAATGCGTCAATTGATATGACGCAGCTATCTATAGGTGGCGCGCTGGGTATTCGTTTCTAAAGAAACAATTTTAATGCCTGAAAAAATACCCCATAGCTTTAGTGCTAGGGGTATTTTTTTTATGTATAAGTTTTAATATGTAACGAGATAGATGTTTTAAAGAAACGTGTTTGAAAAAACAGACTAACTTGATGATCTGTTTATTATTGAGTTGTTTGTTGCCAGTAAGCAATAATAGGCATTGGTTAGAAATAGTTGATGATTTTGATCTTCAGGTCTGATGTAAATATATGAAATCAATTAGTTTATGCATGATTGTATGTGATGAGGAAGATATGTTGGCTAACGCACTTGATAGTGTTAGTGGCCTCGTTAATGAAATTATTATTGTTGATACCGGTTCTACAGATAAAACAAAAGATATTGCGAAAAAATTTAATGCAAGAGTAATTGATTATGAATGGAAAGATGATTTCAGTGATGCACGAAACTATTCATTGAAACATGCTACAGGAGACTGGATATTAGTACTGGATGCTGATGAAACAATTTCTCAGCGTGATCACAAAAAAATGCTTCACTTGATTGAGGATAGTAAATTTGAGGCATATAGTCTTGTGCAGCGCACCTATGGCAATAACCTCAAGCATGCTGAATATGTAAACAGAGGTAGCGACAAATATTCTGAAAGTTTGCCTTATTTAGGGTGGATACCATCATCATTAGTTCGACTGTTTCGAAACAACCCAAAGTATCGTTTTCGTTATAAGATACATGAAGTGATTGAGCCTGCAATTGAGGAGGCGGGTGGAGTTATCAAGTCTGCAACAGTTCCAATTCACCACTTCACCTATGAAAAGCCGCCTGATTTCGTTGATGCTAAGCACAAGAGATATCTTGAATACGGCTTGCAGCAAATCGATAGTACACCATCTAATCCAAAACCGTACCTTGAGGTAGCACTCGTTTATATAGAGAATAAAGATTTTAATAAGGCGGAAGAGCTTCTGCTCAAGGGCATTTCGATAGCGCCTCAAAACGCTGATTTATATGATGCCCTGGCGACAGTATATTTAGATAGTAACCGCGCACCCGCAGCTGAACAGGTTGTGCGTAAAGGTCTTGCTCTTAGACCCGATGACTTTGTCATGTTGAACAAACTTGCTAGTGTGTGCATGGCGCGTCAAGCGTTTGATGAAGCTGAAAATCTATTAAAGCGTGCAAAAAAACTATCACCTGACTCAGTTATGGTTTATAACAACCTTGGTCTGTTGTTTGCTATAACAAACCGTCCGGCAAAAGCTATTAATGCATTTCAAAATACAGTGCGTATAAACCCGAATAATCTATATGCTTTAACAAGTATAGGCATGCTGTATGTCAACCTCAAACAGTTTAAAAATGCGCTGCCGGTTCTAGAGCAAGCATATAATATTGCCTCGGATGATGTTCGTGTGCTTTATCACCTCGCAGTTACACGTGCTGCTTTAAAGCAGAGGCTACCTGCTATTGAGCTTTTAAAACGTGCACAGCAGCTCCAGCCCGGCGATCCGGAAATTAATAAACGATTGAAAGAATTGGTCTGAAAATATGGAGAAGAAAAATGTAGCTCAGCCCGCGTGGGATTTGTTTTGCAAGGGTGATCTGGCAGGTGCGGAGCAAGCAGCGTCAATCGCTATTCAGAAGTTAAATAATATGACTGTGGCACCTGTCCCTGATATTATGGTTTTGAAGGCATTTTATTTATGTCGCCTGAGCAGGTTTCATGAAGCACGAAGTTTGTTTGGTAGAGTTTTAGAAAATTGCCCGGATGATATATATGCTCAACAGGGATACTTGTTGTCATTAGAAGATGAATTTTCGCAAAAATCAAATAAAGAAAAAAAAGATGTAAACGGAAAGCTTTTGCTTGGTCTTGGTACTGGCCGCTCTGGCTCGACGACACTCGCTAAATTGTGGGGAGAGCAAAAAAGCTGCTATTGTTCACACGAACATCCGCCAAGATTGAGTTGGAGCGATAGCCCTTCACGGCTGGCATTTCATCAGCAGCGGTTCGACCTCCTGTGTAGCAGATATGACTATGTAGCAGATGTCTCGCACTGGTGGCTGCCATATATAGATACACTCATGGCTACATATGAGAATACTCGAATAGTGGTTTTAAAGCGAACTCGTAGTGCCACCGTCGATTCATTTATGAAAATCAAAGGAGGGCCAGGAAAGAACGCGATAAATCACTGGATTAATCATGATGGGGAATTTTGGTCGAAAAATGCATGGGATGAGTGTTATCCGAGTTATAAAACGGGAGATATGAAAGAGGCAATCGAAAATTATTGGGACGACTATTACGCAATCGTTGATGATTTAGTTAAAAAATACCCATCATCAATCAGGATTTTTTCTACAGAACATTTAAGTGAAGCAGATAAACAGGCTGAATTATTATCTTTCTGTGGTTTTGTAAAGCCACGCTTAAAAACTGATATACATCTAAATAAAGGTGACGCAGTTGATGGCTCCAGAATGTATTAAATATGATGGAGCATTTGAAAAAATGCCAACTTATAAGTAGACATGGTAAATATAATTTCTGATGATGCCCTGGTTGAATCCAGGCTTCGCAATCTGGTGAAGCTAGCTATAGAGCATGGTGCTTTTTTTCATTCGGATATTACGATTGTATCTACCGAGGGTGATTTGCGGATTGACTCAACACTAGATCGTACTAACGGTGATCCACTTATATATCTAACGGATAACTGCTTGCCAAGAATCGATGATTTTGAGGTTGGCTTGGATGGTGACGACCTGATATATAAACCAATTTCAAGCAAAGTTAGTTATACACACATCGAATTCTTTGAAAATATCCTCGAACTTTTTAATTTGACTAATAAGATACAAATTCACAGAAAGACATTTCCGTGGCTTGTTTTTATGAATAACAAAAATATTCTAGAGCACCTTTACCGTGGCCGATCACTATCTGATAAGTATTACAATCATTTTAAAGCCGGTGAGTTAGAGCGTTTGGCGGTTGAAACATTTATAGGTGCCAGGTTTATTAACCATGCCTATCAGGATGGACACGGCATGAAGTCAGCTCTTATGCCTGTAATCGATTGCCTTAATCATCATAGTTTTGCGAACACTTATCTAGATGCATCACCTGATCCTGCGGTAAAAGAGGGTTTGATGGTAAGAAATTCCAAGCCAGATGAGAGTACAGATGAATGTTTCGTTCGTTATAATAAGGCGGATGCGCTAAGTTCATATATGTCTTATGGTTTTGTAGACATGTCTACCACGATTTTACGCTCAATCCCTATGAAAATCTCATTATTGGGAACAGCTTCTATACACGTTCATGCTTATACTTTGCCTAAAGACACCAGTAATATTCCTTCAGACTTTGAAGATATAAAATATTTTTTTCCAGATATCCGGCGTACCAGCATCGATGAACTTCAGGTTAGTTACCTTATGATTCCACCAGAAAGTGCTCCGAGAGCATTACGGCGTATTCTGGAATTTCTGATTATAATATTATCACCAACTATTTCAAAAAAAGAGTTGAAGAGACTGGTTAGAAAAAGTGAATCACAGCTTATCGATACTAATGAAGATTATTATAATGAGCTTAAACAAATGACGAACTCAGCTCGCCATCAGTATATTTCTACAGCCAATAAGACAATGCTTAATCAGTTGATTAACAGTCAGCTAGGAAAAATTCAAGCTTATAAAAAACGTAGACTAAAATAGCTTAAATAAGCTGGTAGTTCCCCGGCGTGTGAGAAATAGATATCTTTAAGTGAGCCGTGTATCTTTAAGTTTTATTAAACGATGTTACATATATGAAACCTGGCTAATACGTCTTAATGTTTAGAATTAACATGATTTATCTTTTATAGAAACCATTCCATACATTGGAGCATTGCAATGATCAGCGAAAATTTTAATGATTTTTCTGTGGCACATGAATTCTTCCAGGCCGGTAAGCTTCAAGAATCAGCCCAGATGTGCAGACAGATTCTTTCGGCACGAGCTGATGATTTTGACGCAATGCACTTGCTAGGAAGGATAGCGCTTCAGATGGGGGAATCATTTCGTGCGGCACAGCTGTTCAAGCAGTCAATTGACATAAAATCCAGTGATGCAGTTGCATTTGTAAATCTCGGGCTAGCCTTGTATCAACAAGGAGAGCTAGAGGCAGCAATTTCAGAGTATCGACGGGCAATTAAAATAAAAAATAACTTTCCTGAAGCCCGCAAACTTTTGGCAGCTACCAGAGATGAAGTCAAGCGCCTGGATCAATTAATTAAATCCTTAGATAAATCAAATCAAGCACCATCAATACGTTATTCGATAGAGGAGAAAAAAAGAAAACTTCCTGAACCGGCAACATTGAATCTTGCTACAAAGTTATACAAGCATTTTGGTTATCTTATTATAGAGGATCTTTTTTTGGATCAGTACATTGATGAATTGCATGATTCATTTGTTACCAGCTATTCGCATTATTTTGCTGACAAGGTTTTTGACGACTCGCTTAAAGTCGGTGATAAACGTGCGATGGTAACTGTCGAATTAGATGGCCCATTCAATAGTGTTGAATACTATGCGAACCCATTGATTATGCCTATTTTAGCTCGCCTTTTGGGGAGAGATTTGATTCTTTTTAGCATGGGAGCTGTGGTGTCATTGCCTGGCGCACAAAGGCAGCGAACTCATCGTGACCATAGAGCGCTTTTTGATGACGACGTAGATGCTATGCTCCCTAGTTTTACGGTTACAGTTGGAGTGCCTTTGATAGAAATGAACAATGAAACGGGCACGACCCGAGTTTATGGAAGAACACACCGAAAAAATGGTGATTTATCAGACAAGGATAAAAATTTAGGCATCAATCCTGTTATCCGTAAAGGTTCATGTATGTTGTTCGATTATCGAATCTTTCATGAAGGGACGCCTAACAATTCAAAAAATGTACGTCCTCTTATGTATAACATATACTCTCGTCCATGGTTTCGCGACTGCCAGAATTACTCAAAACAGGAACCGATGAATATATCAGACAGTGCGTGGTCGCAGATACCAGATGAATACAAACGGCTGTTTTTGTGGAACCGCCGTTGAGAATGTAGTAACGCCTGAAATTTAAATGAGGGGATGCTCTTTAGACGAAGGCATTATTCACTATTACTATCTGATTCGCCTTTTTTATACATGAATCCTTCTTCTAGCGGTTGTAAATATTTTTGATAATGCTTCCATCGCTCTATTGAGCTTGAATACAATGGTTTAGTTACTTGTGTATCACTGGCAGTATCCACTGATCGTTTCTGTTTATAAAATTCAAGACAATTTTTGTTCCATTCCAGCCCGAGAAAATCAAGCAATCGACGACTTTCTGATTCCTGATTGGTTATTAAGTCTTCGTAGTTAATATCGATAATTGTATCGTTCGGCAACGTATCTTGCCAATGCTCCATAGTACGCTCATATTGACTGTAGTAGGTGTAATCCCCCCATTAATAACCGAAGTTAAAAGTAGAGGTTATGCCGCTGCCAGCAATCGTCTGGGCGGTATGCCACCGATAGCCGTATGCGGCCGTTCATTATTGTAAGTCCATAACCATCTTGTGGCTAGCAGTTGTGCATGCTCAAT
>WGBH01000173.1 GCA_015494435.1 Thiotrichaceae bacterium
CTGAAAATTATTGCAAATCGCTACCACTAAAAATAATCCGCCTGGGTAAAACCGGCATCCACAAAGAACTACTTATCGCATTAAGAAAAACCGACCAGCATGTTCCTTATATCGAACAGTTTATTCAGATCGGTCGGACAATAGCGGATGAATCATTTTAGCAAAATGGATAAAGGATAAAACTTAGAGAATATTGCTATCGACCTCGTTTTGTAAATAACTTTGGACAACTGTATTCTAACAAAGAGATTCATCACAATTGAAAACTTTCATGATTAGTTAAACTTTAATCCCTCCGGCACCTTTTCCCCTTGCTTTGTACTCAACTCATAACTCCTCGATTACACGAAGGGACATAATATTAGACATTTTCTCAGCAAGTTTCCTTGTCTTTTGTTTATTATTTGTTCCCGATATTCCAGCTACCAGCGGGATTTCTTCGCCTTTGGCTGTTATTAGTAAAACTTTTAAAAAGGCAGCATGACCGGCATTACCCGAACTTGCTATCGGACGATATATCCTGATTTCCTTAAAATCACCAAAATCTCTTTTCCACTCAGTTTTCCCAAACAACGTTGATAATGAATAACTTACTTTTTTTATTGATGCATCAATTTCGAGTCTACAATTAGTCCATAATGTAGTAATTGTGCCGAAGCAAAGAGCACCTGCCAGGAAAAATGAAAACCAATAAACATAAACATGTATATTTTTTATTTCATCACTGAAACGCCAAATTACATAGCTTAATGCAATTGCAAATAACCCAAAAAGAACGGCATGTTTTTTTGATTTATAAACGAAATTCATCTTTTTAAGATCATCGTTCGTTAATGTAAGCGCATTATCGTCTCTATTAAGAAATTTCATATCCTAGTAACTCTGATTGGCACCTAACGCTTGAACTCAGTTGACCTGCGATGCGACGTGCAGCAAAGCGAAACGGCGTATCGCAGGGGCAGCTGCAGTGATTTGTTATGAGACACTTTTGCGTATTTCATTTATTGAATAGAGTATCTCTTGTTTTGAAAGCCCATTAGTGATTGGGTCATCAATGTTAAGGCATTCACATATTTCAATTCTGTATAAGTCCAAACAATAATATTTTATAGGACTTTTACTGACCATTTGATTGGAAATACCATAAAGCCTTTCAGATGCTTTTGTGATACTTACTTTGTTTGGTAGATTAAATAATTTATGAATATGCTCATAAAATGGTATTAAAGTTAAACGCGATATAAGTCTTGCACCCGTTTCACGTGAGTTCATATAAACCGTATGCACTTCTTCTTTATCAATAGCGTCTGCATTGTGATAGACAACATGGTTGTTTGTAAGTATGAATGCGATTTCAGCGATTGTTTCTCTTAGCTTCTGAATAGGCTCAATTACCATTTTTAAAGTAGTTTGGCCTGCAGCAAAAACTAGAACGCCGGTTAATATTGTTGCAAATATTTCCATAATTCCCTATGTCTCATAACAGTGTATTAGACGGAAAGCTGGTTTTCTGTGATATACAGAATTCCGCACATCACTAAAAACTTCCAGTTCTAAAATTATTACCCCTACTGTTTTACAGGGAACCCCATATTATCGCAAGAACTATACATCCAGCTGGTTCTGCTTCACATTCCCTCCTCCCTCTCACAATCCCCTGATAAAGCGTCATATCACACACTTTATGTCATCTATTTATTATCCTATTCGTGGCATACTTGCACCTTTAAAAACTATTGATAAAACCATCCAATATGGAACTCGACAACACCGAAATTATTAAACAGAACCTGAAGCAGCATCACCTGTTCTCAAAGCTGTCAGAACTGCAGCTTGACCGGGTTTGCCAGTTCAGCCAGATACACAAACTAAGCGATGACCAGCTGCTTTTTAACCAGGCTGACAAGGTCACTTCTTTCTACATGGTGCTCAGTGGCAGTATCAAACTTTTTCGACTGTCGCCGGACGGTCAGGAAAAGATTATTGAAATCGCGAAACCGGGCGGTGTTTTTGCCGAGGCTCTGATGTTCACCAACATGAGTGATTATC
>WGBH01000174.1 GCA_015494435.1 Thiotrichaceae bacterium
ATTGAGATAGCCTTG
Source organism: Thiotrichaceae bacterium (assembly GCA_015494435.1). GTDB lineage: Bacteria > Pseudomonadota > Gammaproteobacteria > Thiotrichales > Thiotrichaceae > JAGLBW01. Next base: position 16 of record WGBH01000174.1, read on the forward strand.
TAATATATCTCTATTTTGATTAACGTCTTCAACGTCTGAGTAATTTTCAAATAGATAAAATAAGACTTCAAGGGTGTTTTCACTTTTTTCCATAAACGATACTTCTCGGGAGGTTATTATGAAAATTACTGAAAGTGGAATAGCATCAGGAAGTTCTATAGATATTCACTCATTAAATCCCTTCAGGAATCCAAACTTTAGCTTGTGTAGTTCGTACAAACTAACGCTTAAACTCCTTAAATTGAGAAATTATTTATTATGAAAAACTCTAAGTAATTAACTTACCCATCTTGCTTGTTTGTTTGTTATCTCTGCTCGAGCCATCTCAATCGTTACATAGCCTGCTATGCGCCTCTTGAGATAACCTAAGCAAAAACAAAAATCCTACACAATTAGGGTAATCTAATAACTTGAAACTTCCTAAAGAAGATTGGTTAAGTTAAGTAGAGCAGCTCTAAAATGAGACTACTTTTCTTTTATACGGGTATAGCTTCCTCTTCCACTAGCGGCAATAAATCCATTCAATTCAAGTATTAATAGAATGGAGGAAAGTGCTTCTGGGGTCAATCCCGTTTGTATGACTAATTGATCTATTGATAAGGGATCATATCCCATCGTCTCTAAAACTAACCGTTGATCCGCATCAGCTAGCGCTTGATCACTATTATTTTCAACAGATTTATTTTTGTAATTATTTTGCAGGGAGCTAGGTTTTAATAACAAATGCTCAAGTTGAGGCGCTAATTCTTCAAGAATATGATCAGCAGTTTCAGTTAATTTCGCACCTTGGCGTATTAGTTGATGACAACCTCGTGCGAGTGGATTATGAATGGAGCCTGGAATAGCAAACACTTCGCGTCCCTGTTCGCTAGCATAACGGGCGCTAATCAAAGAGCCACTTTTCAAAGCAGCTTCGACTATTAACGTGCCTAAACTCATACCACTAATAATGCGATTACGGCGCGGGAAGTTCCTAGCTAGTGGTGATACTCCAATCGGTAATTCGGTGATAATAGCCCCTTGTTCCACAATACGATGTGCCAATTGACGATGTCTTGCAGGGTAAACGCGATCAATACCCGTAGCAACCACTGCAATGGTGATTCCATTAACATCTAAAGCCCCCTTATGCGCTAAACCGTCAATGCCTAATGCCATACCACTGGTAATACATAAACCACTTTTGGCAAGGTGTTTAGAAAATTCATAGCATGTATTTTGTCCACCTTGTGTTGGATTACGGCTACCAACAATGGCAATTTGGGGATCATTTAATAAATCAGCATTGCCGTGTACATATAAAAGTGGCGGAGAGACGGCTATTTCTTTAAGTAGTTGTGGATAACGAGGGTCAAAAAAGGTAATTAAATGGTGCTGTTCTGAGGAATCCAGCCATTGTATATCAGGCGCTGCGCTTGCTAGTGTTTGGCGACTGATATTCTTAATCAATCGCTCACTTATGCCGACTTTTTTAAGTTGTGCGCTACTTGCCTCAAGGACAGCTTCAGGAGAGTTAAAAGCATCCAATAATTTCTTATAACGCACACACCCTATACCAGAGACACGCCATAAGGCAATCCATGCGGCAAAATTGGTTTCTTTATTGGTCACGGATTTCCTATTTTATCGCCTACTTTCACCGCATGATTTGAAGTAGTGATCAGAGCATAGCTGAATTTTTTTCCGACTTTATAAATAACAGCGGTTGCAATACGCTCAGGTGGCAAATCGACTTTCACAGGTACTTGGGTTTTTAAGTATTTATATTTAACTTGCTCTACGGTTTCATAAGGATCATTGACTGTTCTTCCTGCTTTGTATACACCTAAAATATAACCTGCTTTAGCACCTTCGGTTGCACCAAAATCGAGTGTTACAATCATCCCTGTACCACTGATTAAATTAGCTTCATATAAAGATAAAACAGTTGCACGTACTTTGTGTTGCGGCGCCATCATCGGTGCATCTAAAACGTTTTTTTCATTGGTGTTTTTTAATAAACGATCCCCTATATGCACCTCTCGTTTGGTATTAAAAATAGTGGCAGTGGCAATTTTATCTTTAGCACGACTTATACTGGCATCCGCTGTATAGATGACTTCATAACCCAGCAATGTGCGGGTTTCAGGATTATACAATGGTTTGCCTTTACGGAAAACAGGATAGCGTTGACCAATAAGACTATTACGCAAGTTTTTGATATAAACGGTCTGTCCGTCTTCTATTAATAAATGTTTATCTTGTCCATCAATAAGATAAGGAGCTTGTTCAATGGTTTGCGGATCTAATACACGAGGCCAAGCAAGAAAAGGGCTCAGTGTTAATATCGATTTACCACTTCCTAGTCGTTCAACACGAATTTGAGGCACAAGCACTTCAATAATTTGATTGCCTTTTGGAACTTTTTTACGTGTCTGATAAATAGTGAGTAAATCCCCTGGGTAAATAAGATGTGGATTTTTTATCCGTTGATTTTTATCCCAAATTTCAGGCCAAAACCACGGATCTTTTAGAAATTTATTAGAAATACCCCATAAAGTATCGCCCTTTTTTACTTTATAGCGTGCAGGAGCAGTTGATTTCAATGAAACAGCTATTTTTTTATACTGATATTTAGCTTGGGTCGGATAATCACCATTATTTTTAATCTCTGGTAGTCCATAATGACTGTCATAAGGGTCTGCTTTATACGCAATAGGTTGAACCGTTTTTTGTTTAAGTTTTAAAAATTTATAATCGCTACAGCCTGAGCTTAGCAGTAGAGTGAAGGTAGTTGCGAACAGAACACTGGTTCTAATGACTAATTGAGCAAGCGACATGGGCATAATATCTCTTATTTTTTATTATTTTTTCGTGTCGAGCTAGTGTATCTTAGGCACTATTATTATTGGAATAGTTTCTGACTGATGGTTAGGCTTCTTCTAGAAAATAAATAGACGAATAGTGTATTTACTTTTTATAAAGAGTGAGCGAATTGAAAAAAATTGAACCATAGAAGATAGAGAGAAAAATAAAAGATGGCATTATTGGAAATTTTACATTTTCCTGATCAGCGTTTGCGTACTAAAGCAAAGCGAGTAGAGAAAGTTGATAAGGAAATACAACAGATCGTCGAAGATATGTTTGAAACCATGTACGATGCGCCAGGAATTGGTTTAGCAGCAACTCAGGTTAATATTCACCAACAGATTCTCGTGATTGATCTTTCTGAGCAAAAAAATGAGCCTTTGTGTTTGATTAATCCTAAAATATTAAAGGCTGAGGGTACTGAAAAATCAGAGGAAGGTTGCCTTTCTGTACCTGCTTATTATGCCGAGATTGAACGTTCTGAGCGCGTTACTATTCAAGCATTGAATCAACAAGGGGAGTTATTTGAACTAGAGGCGGATGGGCTACTGGCTGTTTGCATTCAACATGAAATGGATCATTTGCAAGGTAAGCTATTTGTTGATTATTTATCACCTTTAAAACGCCAACGCTTATTGAAAAAAATAAAAAAGTTAGCTAAACAAAAATAATCATCATCGAGGGAAGAGCTACTCATTGAGTAACTAATGATATGAAATCAAAAACAAATAAAATACTACGCATTATTTATGCAGGAACACCTGAGTTTGCAGTACCTGCATTAGAGGCGTTAATTGCCTCTCAACATGATGTAGTTGCGGTTTACACGCAACCTGATCGTCCTGCTGGGCGTGGTCGCAAAATACACTTCGGTCCTATTAAGCAAGTGGCTGTTAAGGCGGGTATTGCTGTTGAGCAAGTGGAATCTTTTAAGACGGAAGAGGCATTAGAAACCTTGCGTGCTTATCAAGCGGATTTAATTATTGTTGCGGCTTATAGTTTATTATTACCACAAAGTGTGCTTGATATACCACGATATGGTTGCTTGAATATTCATGGTTCTTTATTGCCTCGTTGGCGGGGAGCAGCTCCTATTCATCGAGCCATTCAAGCAGGCGATAAAGAAACAGGTGTGACCATTATGCAAATGGCATTAGGACTGGACACAGGAGATATGCTCTATAAAATTTCCTGTCCAATTACGCCTAAAGACACAGGACAGAGCATCCATGATCAGCTGGCTCAAGAGGGTGCAAAAGCGTTACTAAAAACATTAGATTTATTAATATTAGGTCAGCTTAAAGCAGAAGCTCAAGATGATACTTTGAGCTGTTATGCACATAAACTGGATAAGAAACAAGCTGAAATCGACTGGTCAAAATCAGCTGTTGAGATTGATCGTACTATTCGCGCTTATAATCCTTGGCCTGTCGCTTATACAACCAAAAATAGTAAACCTGTACGCTTCTTTATGTCATCTGTGATTGAATCCACTGTATCAGGTCAAATAGGTGAGGTAGTCGCAGAGTCCAAACAAGGTATTGAGATTATTACAGGTGAAGGTTCGGTTTTAATCACACGTTTGCAAATGCCAAATGCCAAGGCCTTAGACGTGAAAGATTTTATCAATGGTCGTTCCTTATTAGGGGTGATATTTCCGACATGAAGTCAAATAACCCCCGTTTAATTGCCAGCAAAATCTTATCTCGTGTGATTTACAAGGGTGAATCATTAAGCCCCTTATTAATTGAAGATGAAAGGGCGGCAGATCCTCTCGTGCGTGATTTATGTTTTGGTAGTTTACGTTGGCATTATCGACTCTCAGCAGTGCTCAATACACTGATGGCAAAGCCATTAAAAAATAAAGATAAGGATATTGAGTGCTTATTACGGATTGGTTTATATCAAATTATCTACCAGCAAACACCTGATCATGCGGCGGTTAATGAAACCGTGAGTGCTTTAAAAGGGCTGAAAAAACCTTGGGCAAAAAAATTGCTAAACGGTATTTTGCGAAATTTTTTACGACAACAAGATGAATTATTAGCAATAATTGATAAAAAAGAGGCAATACGTTGTGCCTTTCCTGATTGGCTTATTGGCAAAATAAAAAAAGCATGGCCAGATCATTGGCAAACAATTTTAAGCGCAAGTAATCAACGCGCACCGATGGTATTGCGAGTCAATTTATTACAGCAAACGCGAACCCAATACCACACTAAACTTAAACGCTATGGCATTAAATCCACCCTATCGACTGTTTGTGATACCGCTATTATTTTAGATCAGCCGATTCATGTGAATCAGTTACCTGATTTTGAGCAAGGTGCAGTATCTGTTCAAGATACAGCGGCACAATTAGCGGCTAAATTATTAGATTTAAAACCACAAATGCAGGTATTAGATGCCTGTGCAGCGCCAGGAGGTAAAACAGGGCATATTCTAGAAAACTGTCAATCCTTAGAGGTCGTAGCGATTGATAATAATGCCACCCGATTAGAACGGGTTAAGGAAAATTTGCAACGCTTATTTCCAACGCCTGAGAGCAAAAAAAGTAAGATTAAGTTACTAGCGGTAGATGCATCTGATACTGAGCAATGGGCAAAAGGTATTTCTTTTGATCGTATTTTACTGGATGCACCTTGTTCCGCAACAGGGGTGATACGTCGTCATCCTGATATTAAATGTCTGCGCCGTGCCGATGATATTAAAGCTTTGCAACAACAGCAGCAGATATTATTAACCCAACTCTGGGCTAAATTAAAACCAGAAGGCAAGCTATTATATGCAACCTGCTCTATACTTCCTGAAGAAAATGAAAAACAAATAGCGACCTTTATAGAACAGACAGAAGATGCTGTTATTCAAATCATAGACGCAAAATGGGGACATGCGTTACCTTATGGTCGACAGATTTTTCCTAATGAATCAGCAATGGATGGCTTCTATTACGCCTTAATTAAGAAAAGACAGTCAGTTAGATGAAATATCCGTTAATGTCTATACAAACTAACAGCCTCAGAATCAGCTTATTGCTGTTGCTCACTTTACTTGTAATACCCCTTTATACTCAGGCAACAAAAGGTGGGGTCTATATTGAATTGTTTAAATTACAGCCTATTGAAAAAAAAATAGACAGTTACAAAATACAAAATTATAAAGTACAGGCGAATATAAAATATCAACCAAGTGATTATCTGCAAGAAGCGCTATTGAATGGTGTGACTTTAAAAGCTAATTTGAAGTTTTATTATTATCAACCTGACAATTGGTTTTGGAATAAAAAAGAATCATTGGCAGAAATCCATTTTCAATTAAGATACCATCCTATCAGTCGCCATTATTTGCTATCACGCGACGATACCGATGAGCATTGGAATTTTGGTAATCTTTCAGCAACTTTGCGTCAAATGGGTGAAATTCGCAATTATAAATTACCTCAACTACAACCTAGAAGCAAAGATGATAATCATTATATAGTCGCAATTGCCTCTTTTGAGCCTGCAAATATCGACCTTCCGCTACGATTACAATCTTTATTGAGTGATGAATACAGTTTAGTTAGCGCAGAGGCTCGCTGGCAATTGCCTTGAGATATAAATAATGACAAAAGCCCATCTACGACCTTTTTTAATCCAAGCTATCCCCATTGTTTTGGTCGTTGTTTTATTAGCAATATCATTAAAATTACTCAGCAGTGCGACGAGTAGTCCGCATGAAGCAGGAGATTTAAATCTCTGGTTAATCCCCCTGAATGGCTTCATTCTTCTGATTCTTTCTGTATTGATTGTATACAATATTATCCAATTAATAGCGCGTTTAAAATCTAAACAAGCAGGTTCACGTTATACTGCTCGACTAATGGCAGCCTTTGCTATTCTCACTATCTTACCTGTGTTAGTGATTTCTTTTTTCTCAATGAATTTTCTTGGTGATCGGATTGATGCTTGGTTTGATGTTAAAATTGAAGGGGCGTTAGATGCTTCTCTTGAACTGTCAAAGCGTGCCTTAGATGTCAGAATGCGCCAACATTTGTTTAGCTTGAAGCAAGTGGCACAAGAAATGGTTGACTTGAATTCCTCTGACTTTTCGTTTTTGGAATATAGAAAGTTAAATTCTTCCGACTTTTTAGAATATGGAAGATTACTCGATAAGAAAAGATTATCGCTAGGCGCTCTTGAAATGGTGTTATTTAATGCTAATACGGAAATAAAAGCCTATAGCGGTGATAATACCGATAATATTTTACCCCATTTTCCCGTCGATGATATTTTTCGCACCTTGTCCTTGCGTAATTACATGTATCAAATAGAGCATGGTTCTAATAATGAACTCTACTCCCGTGTCGCTTTGACAGTACAACCAAAAATAGATACCTTTGTTTTAACTGCCTTATTTTCATTTTCAGAAAAAGAACGTCTATTAGTAGAAAAAGTTTCAAACGCTTACAAAGAATACAAAAAAACAGATTATAATCGTGAGAAAATAAAACAAAGTTTTCGCATTACTTTGTTGTTAATTATGGTGTTATCTATTTTATTTTCTCTTTTAGCTGCATTCCTTTATTCTCAAAAATTAACCGAACCGATTAGAAATTTATTAAGTGTGACAGAAGCTGTTTCATCGGGAAATTTATATAAAAAACTACCTGTTTCTAATAAAGATGATTTTAGCTTATTAGCGCGTTCGTTTAACACCATGACATCACATTTAGCATTAGCACGTAAGGAAAGTGAATCTAGCCAACAGCAGATGCAACAACAACGCGATTATCTCAATATTGTCTTAGACCATATCAGCTCAGGCGTGATTACCATTGATGAAACAGGCATTATACGTCGAATTAATGCGGCGGCTGAGCAAGTATTACAGGCTTCTCTTAAGCACTATACAGGACAAAGTTGCGAACAAATGTGTCATAAAGTGGAAAGCTTAAAACCTTTATTTGTTGCGATTCAGCCATACTTTGAAAGCAATGAAAAAGAATGGCAATTAGAGCTCAATTTACCATTAGGCAGTGGCTATCAAACACTAGTTTGCCGAGGAGCCATGCTTCCTTCTTTAAATAATGATAGTCAAGGGCATGTGTTAGTGATTGATGACATTACAGAGGTCATTCAAGCAGAACATGATGCGGCATGGAGCGAAGTTGCACGTCGTCTCGCACATGAAATAAAGAATCCTTTAACACCGATACAACTCTCCGCAGAACGTCTTCAATTTAAACTCTTGCCAGAATTAAGTGAGAAGTCAGCCAACTTACTAAAGCGAATGAGCAAAACAATTATCCATCAAGTTGATAATATGAAAATGATGGTGGATGCTTTTACTCAATACGCACGCGTACCTATGCTTGATTTTCAAAAAATTAATATCAATACATTGGTCATAGAAGTAGCAGAACTTTACCGTAATAATAGCCAACAAGCTGAAATTGTACTAGATTTAAAGGGCGTTCCTGATTTATTGCTAGATCAAAACAGAATTCGTCAAATGTTATTAAATTTAGTAAAAAATGCCTTAGAGGCAATCCCAGAAGAACAACCCTTTAAGCAAATTATTTTGAAAACTTTCCTTAATAATGAGACAGATAGTCGCTGTAAAAATCATCTTGTAATCGAAATCACAGACAATGGCAACGGCATTAGTGAAGATATTATTGCTGATTTATTTACACCTTATGTTAGTAATAAAAGCACAGGAACAGGATTAGGTTTATCCATTGTCAAAAAAATTGCCGAAGAGCATTCAGGTATCGTTTTTGCAAAAAATAATGCTAGTGAAGGGATAGCCCATAAGGGAGCAACCATGACAGTTTGCTTACCTCTTAATAATTAAGTAGGAGAATACAATAAATCTAATATTTTTCTTTTATTTTGTTAGATTTATTGTGACATTCTACTAACAAAATTAAAAACTACAAAAAATGGAGAACAACATGGCTGAAAAACAAACTATTTTAGTCGTTGATGATGAGGCCGCTATTCGTGAATTAGTGGGCGAAATTTTGGAAGATGAAGGTTATAACGTTATCACCGCAGACAGTGCTGAACAAGCCAGAGAAAAGCGTCGCCTGCGTCGCCCTGATCTGGTATTGCTAGATATCTGGATGCCAGGTGATGATGGCATCTCATTGCTAAAAAGTTGGAAAGAAAACGACGGATTATATTGCCCTGTGATTATGATGTCAGGACACGGCACTATTGAAACTGCAGTTGAGGCGACACGCCTTGGTGCATATGATTATATTGAAAAACCTTTATCAATGGCAAAAATGCTCCTGACGATTGAAAATGCATTGCGTTCAGGACAGTTGGAACAAGAAAATAAAGGACTAAAAAAGCAATTACAAATTCCAGCTGCACCGATTGGTTCTAGTGATAAAATGGCTCATCTACGTGAACAAGCATTGCGGGTTGCAAAACACGGCAGTGTGGTGTTGCTTTATGGAGAAGCAGGAGCAGGAAAAGAAATTTTCGCACACTATATCCACGCTCAAAGCGACCGCGCATCCCGTCCCTTTGTTAAAAGCATTGTCTCATCTTACGCTAAAGATCAAACCGAAACCCAGCTAGCAACAATGATGTTTGGTCGTATTGATGGTGATAAAATAGAGTATGGTTTATTTGATGAAGCGCAGGGAGGGTGTTTATATCTGGTTGATATTGATGCCTTACCAATGCCATTACAACTGATGTTACTGACGGTATTGCGTGATAATTTTTATATGCGGGTTGATAGTTTTGAGCGTATCGAATTAGATATAATGATTATCGCCTCTGCACAACATGATTTACGCGATGATATTGAAGCAAATAAGTTTAATGACGCTTTATATAACTGTTTAAATATTGTTCCTTTAACCATCCCTTCCTTACGAGAACATACAGAAGATGTCCCAGAACTATTAAATTATTATGTGGATCAACAAACCCTTAATGATGGCTTGCCCTATCGACACTTTTCCGTGGCAGCACAAAACTTCTTACGCAATTATCGTTGGTTAGGCAATATTCGTGAATTACGCAATCTAGTACAACGTCTATTAATTTTAGGTACAGACACCGAAATTGATGTTGATGAAGTTGAAGAAACACTCGGTGCGAGCATTCCTATTTTTGAACAAGGCATTGATAAAACACTGCCCGGAAGCTTGTATGATATGCCCTTACGTCAAGCACGCGAACAGTTTGAACATGATTATTTGAGTTATCAACTGACGCACTGTGGTGGCAATGTAAGCAAACTTGCTGAGCGCGTTAAAATGGAACGCACCCATCTTTACCGTAAAATGCGTTCTTTAGGTATTGACCCCAAGAAATTTAGTAAATCATAAACCATTAAAGACTGTGCGAATTTAGTTAGCGGAACAGGTTTTGTAAACTTGTCTACACCCTTAGTTTAAACGTAATAAGCCTAGCAGTTTCCTGCAAGGCTTCTTTAAAATGTTCCGACAAGGTTGCAAACCCGTCGAGCTAACCGATACTAAATACTCGCATAATTTCAAATCAAGAGGGCTACTAACAGTAATAATTTTTCACATACTATCATATAA
>WGBH01000175.1 GCA_015494435.1 Thiotrichaceae bacterium
CAGTTTTCACAATCTTCTCAGCTGAATTATCAACCAAATTATGATCGTATGACTTTAACTTAATGCGAATCTTTTGACTCATAAATTCAAATATTATTCTGATTTACCCATATTTTTTTCAATAACCTCTTTGGCAATGTTATCAGGAACAACATCGTAATGTGAAAATACCATTGAGGAAGTTGCACGCCCTGATGAAATTGTTCTTAAAACAGTAACATAACCAAATTTTTCTGCCAAAGGAACTAATGCTTTAACAACACGAGCATTACCTTTTGACTCCATTCCTTCAATCTGTCCACGACGTTTATTAAAGTCTGAAATAATATCACCCATATATTCTTCGGGGGTAACTACTTCGGCAGACATAATTGGCTCTAATAATACCGGCTTTGCTTTTGGAGCAGCATGCCTGAAAGCCATTTTTGCAGCTAACTCAAAAGACAACTGATCTGAATCAACAGGGTGGAATGAACCATCTAACAATTCAACTTTCATGCTATCCAAAGGATATCCAGCTAATGGACCATTATTCATAGCCTCTTTAAATCCTTTCTCAACAGAAGGAATAAATTCTCGGGGAATACGTCCACCGGTAACAGAGTTAATAAATTGCAAACCTGTAACACCTTCATCGGCAGGCGAAATTTTAACGATGATATCTGCAAATTTACCACGTCCACCGGTTTGCTTTTTAAATACTTCACGATGCTCAACCGTTCCTGTAAGCTTCTCTTTATAAGCAACTTGCGGTGCACCCTGATTGCACTCTACTTTAAATTCTCGCTTTAAGCGATCAATTAAAATTTCTAGGTGTAATTCACCCATTCCACTAATAACGGTTTGCCCTGTATTTTCATCAGTTTTAACCTGAAATGTAGGATCTTCTTCGGCTAATTTTGCTAAACCATTTCCTAATTTATCTAAATCTTTTTGAGTTTTAGGTTCAACCGCAATACCAATAACTGGCTCGGGAAACTCCATTGACTCTAAAACGATTTGTTTATTCTCATCACAAAGTGTATCTCCTGTACGGATGTCTTTAAATCCAACAGCCGAACAAATATCACCTGCTTTTATTTCTTCTTGGGGGTTTTGTTTATTTGCATGCATTTGGTACAAACGTGAAATACGTTCACGTTTACGGGTTCTTGGATTATAAACATAAGAACCTGCTTTTAAAATACCTGAATAAACACGGATATATGCCAAACGTCCTACAAAAGGATCGGTAGTAATTTTAAATGCAAGAGCAGCTAAAGGCTCTTCTTCAGAAGGCGTGCGAATAATATTTTCGTCATTTTTAGGGTTAATACCTTCAATTGCATCAATATCTAAAGGACTTGGCAATAGCGCAACAATAGCATCTAATAAGCGTTGAACACCTTTATTTTTAAATGCAGAACCTGCTAAAACAGGAACAATTTTCATATCAATAACCGCTTTACGGGTTACTTCCATAAATTCATCAACTGTAATTGATTCTCTATCTTCAAAAAAGCGCTCTAAAAATTCATCATCAGATTCAGCAACAGCCTCTACTAACTTTTCACGCCATTCTTCAACAGTATCTACTAAATCTTCAGGAACATCAGTATATTCGTATTTTGTCCCCATTGTTTCGTCTTCTGTCCAAATAATAGCTTTACGCTCAATAAGATCAACGACACCGCGAAAACCTTCTTCCGCACCAATAGGTATTTGCAAAGGTACCGGATTAGCTCCTAACTTATCTTCAATTTGACTAACCACATCGAAAAAATCAGCACCGGTACGATCCATTTTATTTACAAAAGCAATTCTTGGTACTTTATATTTATCTGCTTGTCTCCAAACGGTTTCTGATTGTGGTTCAACACCACCAACTGCACAAAAAACAGCAACAGCACCATCCAATACACGCAAAGAACGCTCAACTTCAACGGTAAAATCAACGTGTCCGGGAGTGTCAATAATATTGATTTTATGTTCTTGTCCTTTATATTTCCAATAAGTTGTTGTAGCAGCTGAGGTAATGGTAATTCCACGTTCCTGTTCCTGCACCATCCAGTCCATAGTGGCAGCACCATCATGTACTTCCCCAATTTTATGGGTAATACCCGTATAAAACAATATACGCTCGGTGGTAGTTGTTTTACCGGCATCGATGTGTGCCATGATACCAATATTACGCGTGTATTTTAAATTTGAATCTTTCATTTTAAATATTCCTTCTCTTCCTCGCTATCAATTACTGTTTAAAATCTAAAAAATGCAAAAGCTTTATTAGCTTCAGCCATCCTATGAGTATCTTCTTTTTTCTTAAAAGCACCACCTTCCTCATTATAAGCGGCAATAATTTCAGCAGCCAGTTTTTCAGCCATCGAACGCCCGCTTCTTTTACGAGCAAAAAGAATCATATTTTTCACACTAATAGATTCTTTTCTTTCGGGACGAATTTCCATTGGCACCTGAAAAGTAGCACCTCCAACTCTCCGGCTCTTAACTTCAACCGCAGGAGTAATGTTTTCTAATGCTTTTTTCCACACATCAAGTGCAGTTTTGTCTTTACTCGGATTTTTCTTTTCTACAATATCCAAAGCATCATAAAAAATCTTATAAGAAATATTTTTTTTGCCGGACATCATTAAATCATTGACAAATCTTGTTACC
>WGBH01000176.1 GCA_015494435.1 Thiotrichaceae bacterium
AACAATATTAGTATATTATAAAACAATTAAAAACTTTAATTTATTTTATAGATAAAATATACTAATTAGTATATTTTATATACAATACAAAGCAACAGCAAAGGAAAATGAATTGAAAATTATGAGGATGATTCTGTTGTGTTATCAATGCATTTTGCAACGGAAATTCATAGGGTTACCACCTCATAAAACAATAAAATTAAGGGGTTTAATCATGAATATATATAAAGTCTATGCAAACTCACAGGGGAACAGTGAGGCGGTTAAAATAGGTTGGTCATGGACTGCTTTTTTCTTCACTTGGATATGGGCACTGGGAAAAAAAATCTGGGGATTAACAATGTTGACGACAGGTATTCTTATAATGACCTTGATAGTCGCTTTCATTACAGTAGCCATTGTCCCTGAATTTGCAAGTAAATTATCTTTTGAATTTTTATTAATTTATACAGGATACTTTGTTCTAGGATTCAGTGTTTTAATGGGATTAAACGGTAATCAATGGTATGAAAATAAGCTCCTAACACGAGGTTATCGATTTCGCGCTTTTATAATGGCTGATAACTCAAAAGAAGCGGTCACATCCTATACCCAAAAAAATGATGATCAATATTTAATGGCGGCTTAGGATAAAGAAATATACATTAAAGATTGAAGTGTTTTGCTATTAAAAACATTGCGACAGGATGGCAAATCCCGTCGCGTTAAAACACAGTCGAAATGGTAAAGTCTCTAAATTGTCTTTACTTAAACGATTATTTAGCTACTAACTTATCTGCTAATTTAATCAGTTTCTGAATTTCGCTAATGAACGCCTTGGTACTTTCTCCACGCGCATAATCACCTAAAAAATATTTTCTTATCGCTTTGCGTGGAATGGCTTGAGGGTCTTTGGATAATCCCTGTTTAATCAAGCTTAAAATATCATCTTTATTATTATCATTAATTATTGTGCAGGCTTTAACTATTTCTGGTTTAGCGGCGGCTTGCCCTTCTTGGCGATAGAAAAAATCAGTAATCATCATCGGTTTATCAAAAGAAAGGAAATCAATCGTCACGGCTGAATTGTCAAAAATAGCAAGATCGGTTAGTTCAAATACGCTATTAATACTTTCAGAAGTCATCACCGTGCCTGAATGAGATTTACTAACTATACGTTTGATTTGTTTATCTATTTGCCGAGTAAGCGGATCTCTAGAACCTGTATTAGGATGGGGACGGTAAATAAGGTGATACTCCTTATGAGCCAGTATTTTTTTTACAAAATCGAGACCATAACTAGGTAATGAAGTGTAGTTCATTGAGTAATGTGTGCCTTCCCATGTTGGTGCATATAAAATAATTTTTTTATCATGAGTAGGTGGTTCAATGGATTCAATAAAATCTATCTGAGGTCGTCCTACTTTTATGAATTTATTCATATCAATATTGATTAAATTATCAGAGTATTTTTTGTAGGCAGCATCTGAAACAATAAAGACAAAATCATAGGCTTTAGCACGATTACTAAAAGTGGATGTTTTTTCACTTTCCCCGTGGTTGATATGCACATGCAATGCAGTGTTATTACTTAGCGATTGGAAGTTTGAACAGGAATTATTGACGTAAAGAATGCATCTAAAATGATTGCTTTCATATAATTTTAATAATGCACTCATTGTTTTAGTATAAACGAGTTGAAATTGTGTGTTTCTCTCTATCCACTCATAAATATGCGTATCACGAGTTACAATTAAAATTTTCTCTACTTTATCAAGTTGTTCCAATGGTTTTATCCATTGCTCTATTTGATAAATATTTCCCATATTTCCTGCAAAATAAACAACGACATTAACATCTGCATATCGGCTATCCATGGTTTACTTTTCTCCTTTATTGGGTAGCTATTCTTTCATTAATAAGTGGTAGCAAGTTGTGTTGATGGTGTTTGAGGTTCTTTATGCTTTTTTAGATAAGCTTTTATTTTAGTGGTAGAAATACCTTTTGTTCGTGGTAAATACTGAACTTTACATAATGAGGACAAGGTATCAAATTGACCTTCCCAGTCATGTCCCATCACAAAAATATCAACATTATGTTGAATAATATCTTTTTGTTTTTGCTCCCAACATGATTCAGGTATGACTTGATCGACAAATTTCAGATGTCTAACAATTTCTGCACGGTCATGATAGGGAATCACCGTTTTTTTATTCTTTTTTAGATTAAATGAGTCGGTAGAAATACCGACAATGAGTCTATCACCTAACCTTTTAGCTCTTTTTAAGATCTTTAGATGGCCTATATGAAATAAGTCAAAGGTGCCATAGGTTATAACGACTGTTTGTTTTTGCACTGAGTTGCCTCTTTAGTAATAAAGAATAAGAATTCAATAATCTACGCAACGTAATGTGCCTTTTTATTCTCATTTGAATGCCCTCAATGATTGCGTAGCATGACTGTGCGTCTTTTGAGACTATTCAATCTGAAATAAAAATTTTGCATTAAATTTCGCATTTTATTAAACCCTCATTTCTAAGTTTGAAATGAAGCCGAGGATAAGTAATATGCTGTGATGCTTGTATCAATTATTGCTATCCAATAATAAATATAAGATGCCATTAACCACACTTGGTCGGAAAAATATTCACATATTGGGGCTGTTTTCGATACACTTTCTATACTATTTAGAACTTTCTCAACTAACGTTATGTTGAGGAAATAGATCATAAAGGGGTACTTTAGATAATTTTTGCATTGATTCGTGCAACAATCACGAGCTAATGTTTAGGACATCGCTATTCCAATAAAGCAGGGTTTTGATGGTTTTTGAATTGCTTATCCTAAAAAAATTCTAAATGACTCAGTTAGCAAATTTTTAACAACAACTTTATCCATAAATTACGCAGAATTTTTGTTTCTGGTTGGATTATCTCAGGAGGCACATCTCAAAAGTGATAAAGTGCAATAATTGATGTGATTAAAATTAGCGCTAAATGTGAGCTATTTCCATACACAAAAATATCATCATTTTAATTATGACACAATAAGTTATATCTATATTTTAGGTTGATTTTTGATGACAATAAAAATTTAGCTTAATAAAGGCAATAACAAAAGTAATTATTATAATGAATAAATTGAACTTATTGATGTAAAAATAGTCATATAATTATATAGCTATATGCTAATATTTGTTCAAACTCTTTATCGACTTTATCGCTAAAATTTACAACGATGCTATGAATTATTCTATTACCCCAAAATTAGTCGCTCATCGAGGCGATAACAAAAACTTTCCTGAAAATTCTTATAAAGGAATTGAGTCAGTATTAAAAGCTGGTGCTGGATTTGTTGAGTTTGATGTACAAATGACGGCTGATCAGCAGTTTATTGTCCATCATGATGCGGACTTAAAGCGTACGGCAAAACAGGATATTTCTGTTTTTGATCATACCTATGATGAATTACGAAAATTTAGTATTCATGAATCCACTCGTTTTAATAATAAGCATTACCCAACCCCGATTTCTTTGTTATCTGAAGTTTTAGTATTATTGCAACGATACCCAAATGCAAAAGCTTTTATTGAAATCAAAGTACAAAGCTTAAAGCAATGGGGTAGAGAGTTTGTGATGGAAGCATTATTACGCTTATTAAAACCTTATGCCTCACAATGCATTATTATCTCTTTTAATTCAGTCGCATTACGTTATGTACAACAACATAGCGAGATATCAGTGGGCTGGGTAGTAAAATATTACAATCAAAAATCTCAAGATAATGCAATGGATTTCAATCCTGATTTCTTAATCTGTGATCATAAAAAAATAACAGAAGAAAAAACATTATGGCCAGGTGATTGGAAGTGGATGTTATACAGTATCAACAATCCTGAAGTCGCTTTTTGGTATGCACATACAGGGGTTGAATTTATTGAAACGGATGAAATACACAACCTATTGGCATCTCCTTTTTTAGAGGGAATCAAAGTAGCATAGGGTTAGTTAGGGACAAGGGAATAATAAATTGAGCAATATAGGTGTAGATTGTTTAAGTTATTATTTTCTCATCCTGAATGACTGCAAAAAACCTAAAACCAGCTATTACGATCTAGTTTTGCCTTGCATCTTTTATATTGAGAAGAATAGACACTGGCACGTTTCTTTACTTTTTTTGCTGTGCTTACTAGCCATGCCTTATTACGATAGCTTTTTCTTCTATAAGCACCCCATCCTTCATGATAATTAAGGTATTGATGTTGAGCATTATACTTTGATACCTTATTGATACTGTTAGTTTTATTAATAAACCATCCCATAAAATCAATAGAATCAGAAAAACTACTACGACTCGCTAGAAAATTATTGGTTTCTTTTTTATAGTCCTCCCAAGTGAAATCAAGTGCTTGAGAAAACCCATAGGCAGAGCTTGCTCGTCCAATCGGTATAATCCATAAAATCGTTCGCATCGGGGGTTGAGCATCTTGGCGAAACGAGCTTTCTTGAAACATCATTGCCATTGGCACTGTAATTGGTACATTCCATTTTCTACTCGCATTCTTTGCAGCGGTATACCAATGTGTTTTTTCAGCAAAAATATCACAGATATTGCGTGTATTTTGGGGAGGCTGATCGCCACTAAAGAGGATCCAAGCAAGCAATACAAACGTGCCTACTAGAGATATTTCAAATAAAGTCCGTTTCATCAGAAAATAAGTTCCTAAGTACCTGTTTAAAACAAATTTAACAAATTTTAAGCAGCTAGTTAACTTATTTTTATCAAATTATAGCAGTACTCCAATATTAGATAAGAGATAAAAAGCTTTCAGCTCCTTTTATTCTCATTAGTAAAATATCCTCAAACTCATCTACCACAGAATTTATAACCGACTCTCGTCTCATTGTGGTATCAGACCATGCTTGTAAGTTTGGCTTGTCTTCTAGTAAATCCAGATTAAAATGTTGTTTCAAAAAAGCAAGACGCATAAAAAGAGGCGCAATCGATATATCCATCATTGAGAACTTATCACCATTAAACCAAGGTGCATTGATTTTTATTTTCTCCAAAGTATGCAGTTGTTTATTCGCTTCTAATATAACTTCAGCACCTGCTTCTTTAGTTTTGCTCATCATTATTTTAAAGAACGCCATATAAAGCGATGAGGTGAATTCCATCCATGCTCTATTTTGTGCTTTTTGCAAAGGATCGCTAGGGTGTAATGAAGGGGGATTCACTTCATCTAAATACTCACTAATAATGGCAGACTCAAACAGCACTTTGCCATCCACTTCCAGTACAGGTACTTTTCCTGTCGGTGAAAGCGCTAGAAACCATTCAGGAGGTTCATTTAGATCAATATAGGCAATATCGAAATCAATCTTCTTCTCCTTTAATAAAATTACACTACGTTGCACAAATGGACAAATTTTGAAACTGATTAGCTTTGGTTTAGCCATTAAAAATAACCTTTGTTTTTATTCAATCATTTTAAAACAAAGAATTTTAGAGTGTATTGGCTGATTCATCCAGAAGATAAAGAGATAAATCAATACTTCATAAGTTGTCGGTTATGATATTTAGATAGCAAAAGTTGTGCAATGATTCCTCCGAGCAATGCAGTTCCCATATCGGATTGTGTATCCCAAATATCTCCTTGAGTACCAAGAAAAGCCTCCGCAGAATCACCTGAGGAAAGTGCCACCCACCATTCAATGAGTTCATAAAAAGCACTCAATGCCAATATAAAACAAATGACTATAAAAAATAACCAGTAACGACCATTAATAACCTGCTTACGTATTAATAACTCACGCGCAATCATTGCAGGAACAAACCCTTGTACAAAATGCCCCACTTTATCGTAATTATTCCTTTCTAAATTAAAGATTTCTTTAATCCAGTCAAAAAGGGGCACTTCTGCATAAGTGTAATGACCACCAACCATTAAAATAATACAGTGGATTAAAATTAGCGTATAAACAAGGGGGGTTAGAGGAAAGCTATTGCGTGTTAAAAGTAATACCATAAAACCAAGCAAAGCAGGAATAACTTCAAGACACCACGTGAAATAGTCATGCGGATAAATGGCTGACCATATCAGGACAGCAAAGAAAATAATGAGCCAGCTTATTTTAGCCATTGTTTAAAATCCAAACTTTGTTTTTGGCATAAGGAGGTTCTAAGCAATGAATTTACTAATCTTACTTGGAATCTCCTTATCCCTAGATATTTGCACGGTTTTATGTATCCAAGAACAATAAAAAAGCTAAAGAATAGTCTAAACATTGCCAGTTTAGCGATAACATTTCGCTGGGATTTTATCTTTAATCATTTCATGTAATTCAGGGACTTTCGACCAATGCACGCCCTGCTTATAATGATGTGCTGTATGATAACCAAGATTTCCTGTCACTAGATTATACCAAGGATTGATATTATTGCGTGATGCAGAAAATTGGTCTTGTGTATCAAGTCTAGAGTGATGTTCGTAGGTAGCAAATGAAGTATAAAGAAGGCTCGCTATCATCGGTAAAATAAAGACAAACAAGGCATTGAGTGGGTGATAAAGCGTTATAGAAAATAGAAACAGTAGCGTAATACTACTGAAAAGCAGAAATTGTCTTTGTTGCTTGGGGTAATTTTTTCCAACACAATAGCCTCTAGGATAAGCGCTTAATGCTACCGTGAGCGTATATTCAAGTACACCCATAGTACTTCCATTAGTGCGTTTCCAACGACTTTCATCTTTTTCTTGATCAAGGAAATTACGATGGTGTCCGTAATTATGATGCAAAACCCAAAGATTAGTAGTTACGCCTGTATGTAAGGCATAGAAAAATTCCAGTATGCGATTGAGGAAGTTATTTTTAAATACATGCCGATGTTGATGATGATGATTCCATGCAGAAACACAGGCTCGTGGGACAATCATCAAAATAAAGTAGGCGAGTAGAAACCAAAGACTCTTTACGCTAAAAAATACAATAAAATCAATCAAACTTAAACTGAGGATAATGCTAACAGGTAGCTTATCGGCTGAAAAATTAAACATGGAGTGATTACCTATGGCTGTTGTATAAATTATTTCCAAATAGTACCGCACCTTAAAAATAAAACAGTTGATTTAAGCCTTTCTATCTCTTAATAGTCATAAATTTAATTTATAAAGAATAGTGAACCATTTCGCCTGCAATAATCGTTGCCATGACAGAACCATTAAATCCCCAACCAAAAAAGGGGCTATTTTTGCCTTTACTTTGAAAAGTTTCTAAATTAATTGTCGTATATTTCTCTGGATCAAATAAAATAAAATCAGCCGCTTGACCTATGGATAAGCTTCCTTTGTGTTTGTTAATCACTTCGGCAGGCTTATGGGTTATACAAGCAATCGCTTGCTGCAAAGAGAGTATGCCCTCTTCAACTAAGCGTAAAGTGAGTGGTAAGAGTGTTTCTAGTGCCGAAATACCCACGCTGGACTGCTGAAAAGGTGCTAATTTAGCATCAATATCATGTGGTTGATGATCAGAGCAAATAACATCAATCACGCCACTTGCCACGCCTTGTCTTAATGCTTCTTTATCTCGTATGCTACGCAAGGGAGGAAGGGTGTTGCATAAGGTATTAAAATCACTGATATCCATTTCAGTGAGAAATAATTGATGTGCCGCCACATCTGCGCTGACGGGCAAGCCTTTTTGTTTCGCTTCTTCTAATAATTCCACACTTTTAGCACAAGACAAGCGACAAAAATGCACGGGAATATGCGTTTCTTCAACCAACACTAACATTTGCGCCATCGCAACCGTTTCAACACTTGAAGAAATAGAGGGCAAACCAAGACGGGTTGCAATTGCACCTTGATGGGCGCAACCATCTCCCAGCAAATTGTGTTCAATCGGTTGATAAAAAAGTTTTAAATCATGGGTCGCAACATAATCCATACTTTTACGGAGTAAATC
The DNA here is from genome assembly GCA_015494435.1 of Thiotrichaceae bacterium. Taxonomy (GTDB): domain Bacteria; phylum Pseudomonadota; class Gammaproteobacteria; order Thiotrichales; family Thiotrichaceae; genus JAGLBW01. Next base: position 7,941 of record WGBH01000176.1, read on the forward strand.
TAAGCTATTAAAAGGTGCTAAGCCTTGTGTCACCGCAACACAGCCTGCTTGTTTCAAACTTCCCATATTACTTAATTGTTCACCTTTTAATCCATTGCTTAATGCACCAATCAGTTCAATTTGAGTTGCCCCACTTGCTAATGCTTTTTCTTTGATTAGATTAATACGCGCACGACTATCAATCGGTGAAAAGGGTTCAGGCATCGCACAAACAGTGGTAATACCAGATTTTGCCGCGACTTGCATTTCACTGGCAATGCTTGCCTTATTTTCCTGACCAGGTTCGCGCAAATAGACAGAAAGATCAACGACCCCAGGCAATAACCACAGCGCATTTGCATCAATGGTTTTATCTGCGTGAAAACCATCAGGCATCTGCTCTAATGCAATGATTTTTCCTTGTTGAATAAAAATATCGGTCATTCGATCTTGTTGATTAGCAGGATCAATAAGGCGAGCTGATTTTATATGCATTGTTCTCATTATAAGGATTGCTCCGTCGCTTGTCCGCTCATCACCATTGCCATCACCGCCATACGCACTGCAATACCATTATTAACTTGTTGTAGAATAACGGATTGAGAACCATCAGCAACACGCGAATCAATTTCTACACCTCGATTAACTGGGCCTGGATGCATCACAATCGCATCCGCTTTAGCCAGTTTAAGACGTTCCTCCGTCAAGCCATAAAGTGAAAAATACTCCCTTTCAGACGGCAATAAACCACCCTGCATACGCTCTTTTTGTAAGCGCAACATAATAATTACATCCAGATCATCCAGCCCCTGCTCCATATTATTAAAAACATTCACCCCCATCTGCTCAATCCCCACAGGAATGAGAGTACGCGGTGCAATCACTCGCACTTCTCCTGTACATAAGGTGGTTAAGGCATGAATTTGTGAGCGAGCCACGCGGGAATGTAAAATATCACCGACAATCCCCACTTTAAGTGGTGGAAATTCTTTTTTATGTTGGCGAATAGTCAACATATCCAACATTGCTTGGGTCGGATGCTGATGATAGCCGTCTCCAGCATTTAACACACTGATATGTGCAGGACAATAACGCGCGATAAAATGAGCCGTGCCGCTATATTGATGGCGCACTACAAACATATCGCAATTCATAGCGCTTAAATTGCGAATCGTATCTAATAAACTCTCACCTTTAGAGGTTGAAGAATGACGGATATCTAATGTCACCACATCTGCTGATAATCGTTGTGCCGCTAGCTCAAAAGTCATTCGGGTACGGGTTGAATTTTCAAAAAAGAGATTCATCACCGTCTTACCACGTAAAACAGGTGCTTTATTTTGTGCTTTATTAGGGAGATCTAAGAATTGTTCCGCTCGATTGAGAATTTCTTCTAATAATAAAGGAGGTAATCCTTCGATGGTTAAAAAATGCTTGAGTTGACCTTCACGGGTCAATTGCATTGATGAAGGTAATGCACCGGGGGTAAGGTGTTGAGAATTATCATTTTTCACGATAAATAACAGCTCCTATTCATTGCCATTAGGATTATTGGCATCATAGTACATCATCCTTGATAAAAATGTGTTTATTTTTAAGTATTAATAAAGACCTTCTTTTACCTTAGCCCGACGGGGTTTGTTACCTCGTCGGAACGTTTTAAAGAAGCCTTGCAGGAAGCTGTGAGGCTTTATTGCGTTTAAGCTAAACGTGTGGACGGGTTTACAAAACCCGTCCAGCGAAGAGTACGGTTCGGAGGGAGGGGAGATAAAACTTCCCTACCCCTATAGAAATACAAATAAAAATGCCACAATAAATTATTGTGGCATTTTCTTTTAATGGTTGAAATTTAAAAGGTTCTTAGGCTATTTCAAGGAGTGAGTCTAATCATCATGACACTCTATTGAAATAGTTTTACTACTACCATCTGATAAATAATAGGTAATGGTTGCTATGCCAATATACCCTTCTGAAGCAAAGAATAAAGTATGTTTGGATACATCACCGCTATCAATCTCAACAAAACCTTCTGATGAAGTGACCTTAACAATGCTTCTCTCATCACCTTCTGCAAGAACAGCGAATGAATCACCTTCTGAGCCAATGCTGACAGGAATACCGACCGTGCAGCAAGTGTCCCCTCCATTATAAGAATCTTCGATTGTGATGCTCACGGTTGCTGTTGAGTTATCACCACTGGCATCGGTAATAGTATAGCTAAAAGAGTCTGTCCCTAGATAGTCCATAGTTGGTTTATAATAAACACTTTTGCCATCACTATTTATTGTCACATCTCCATTACTGGCTTGAGTAATAGCGGTTATCTTAATGCCATTACCCTCATGATCAATATCATTATCGAGCACATTAATAGTCACTGCCTCATTTTTACCAATGCTAAGCGTATCATTTTTTGCTTCAGGTGCTTTATTATTACCACCTGTTGTACTGTCGGTGACATGAATAGTGACGGTTGCAGTGGCGGTATTGCCATTTTTATCTACCACGGTGTAAGTGTAGTGATCCGTTCCAACAAAATCAGCGCTTGGGGTGTAAACTAACTCACCTGCATTAACCCCTGCACTCACTAGACCATTCGCTCCTTGCGTATAGCTTTGCAGTGTTACGCCTTCACCCTTTGCTCCATTTAATACATTAATAACAGAGTTAGACCCTTTTTTAATGGTATCGGTAAAGTCTTCTGCCGTTACTATTGTCCCTGTTCCTTTTTTAGTCACTGTAATAGTGACCGTTGCAACTGATTTATCACCACTGGCATCAATAATGGTGTAAGTGAAACTATCTGTTCCTATAAAATCAACCTTTGGCGTATAAACTAGCTGATTATTCACTAAAACAACCGTGCCATTGCCACCTTGTGTAAATCCATCCGCTACAATTTGAATCCCTTTGCCTTCGTTGTCAATATCATTGGCAAGCACATCAATAGTCATACTTTGTCCTGTAACGACTGTTGCTACATCATTGTTAGCAACAGGCGTTAAAGGAACGGGAGGTACGTCATTATTGCCTGCGGTAGTTAAATAAGTATCAACGCCACGATTATGTTTAATGGTATTATGCAAAGCACGTTTGATCCATGTCGGTGCAGTTGGGATGACTTCTGTTCTCCAAACAACGCGCGGTGTTCCAGGAGCGCCTTTATCGACTAATACTGTCTTATAACCTGTTTTAATCTTATTAGAGATGTCACGACTACCTATTTGAACCCGTTTAGTGATATTACGATAGCCTGTTTTATAACCTGAATGCACTGAAACGTATTCAATATCAACACGACGGTTTTTAAAGTCTTGATCAGGTGTCGTTGGGTATTTTGGATTCGACTTTCCAACACCACGAGCGATCAAATGCTTGGGGTTAAACCCTTCTCTTATTAAAAAAGCGCGTACAGTGGCGGCTCTTCGTTCTGATAAACGTTGATCATAGAGCGTATCACCTAATTTACAGGTGTTTCCTGTAATACGAATCACACCTTTATAGCCATTTTTGCGAATTTGTGCTGAAATTTGTTTTAAACGCGCTCGTGCAGAAGGAATAAGATCAGCTCGGTTAAGCTTAAAGAAGGTTTGACCTTCTAACTCCATGGTATTTTTAACTAATTGCTTATACGGTACTTTTACGGTTTTATTACCGTAGACAGGGACTTTAGTGGTTTTATTCGCATAAACGGCACGCTTCTCATAGCGTGCTGGTCGTCCTTTTTGTGGTATTTCTACCCTTACGCGACGATAACGTCTATCAGGTTGAAAGACGCTACTGCCACCAAAATCATAATGATAACTTAAATTACCACTGACCTTTCTTTGATTAGAATGCTTATTAGAATACCCCCCTTTTTTCTCATTAGAACGAATATCCACTCCTACACTATGTGGTGTTCCTTGGAAGAACTTTTCAACCCCTGCTGAAAGTGATAGTAAAGTGGCTTTATCCTCCTCAGCACCTTGTTCCTCACCCCATTGATAATCTAGACCACCACGCACTCGAATATTGGAGTCTGATATAAAGGTTCCAACACTGGCTCCAACACCATAATCATAGGCTTTTTCAGAAACGGTTGAAGCGGGTACTTGTTTTTTTTTGCTACTTAACCCCTTACTAATATGCCCTTCCCAAAAGGCAGCCTCTGTTTCTTGACCAAAACCAAGCGTTGCTTTTGCATGTTTGTTTTTATTACGATCATAAGCACCGTAAACCTTATTAACATGATCTGTTTGACCCTGTCCATTACGCACGACCCAGTTATGATCCAGTCGCGCACCGCCTGATTTTACGCCAGCATCACTATTATCAAGTTCAACACCTGCCCATAAACCAACACTGGTACTACTGTTTTGATCTTCTGATAACACTGAATTAACATCAAAAGTGGTATTACCGTCATCATTAATGCGAATACCAATATTAGAACCACTGCCAACATAATTATAATTAATATTTTTCACCTGTTGTGCGGGTCTATATTGTGGTGGTGAAGCATTGACTTGATTTGTTAAAATAGCCACAGAACTCAATACAACGGGCAGATAAGCCCATTTATCGATTTTTATATTTTTATATTTCATACTTGCCTTCTTTATCGTCCATTAGTTTGGCTCTTGGCACTGCATTTGAGAATGCCTAAGCATGCCTTAAAGTATGAAGTGATTTACAAATTATAGAATTCCCTTTTATCAGCAGAATAATACGATTAATTCCCTTCCTCACTGGATTACTACCGCGATAAAAAAAGTTATATAAATAAACACAAATAGCATACTATACAACCATATTGATAAAAACCTGTCCTGATTTTGTTTAAATAGTGTCTTCATGGAAGTTTTCAAAGAAAATACTTGAAATATGAATTATCTATCTAAAAAAGACTAAAAAAAGGAGAGGATTTTGTGTAAATTTCCTTTTTAATAGAGGTATTTGCAATATTAACGCGCTATACTTTAAAGTGTTTTCTAACCTAAGGATGGGTCTTCTACCATGCAATCACTGAACTATATCCCCCTCTTTGCACTTTTTTTGATTACTTACTGGGCTATGCACCTTTTTGGAGTATCACATGAAAGGCTCTATTTCGTTGCGGCACACATACAATTACCATCAGGCACAGTATGGAAGCCTACATGGGGCGATCTGATGATCTTACTGGGAATTATTGCACTTTATATCGAGTTATTTAAGGCAACACGCACATCAACCATGGCTATTGTCGATCACACCTTATCCACCTTTGTATTGATTGGCTTTTTCACTTCTTGGTTAGTGTTTGACTGGGCTGGAAACTCTATTTTTCTTACTCTTACCTTTATGGCATTTCTCGATGTTATTGCAGGCTTTACTATCACCATATCAACCGCTCGACGTGATCTATCAATGAAATAACTTTTTTTATAGAAGTGATGGGCATCCTAGCTCGACGGGATATGTGCTCCGTCGGAATATTTTAAAGAAGCCTTAGGAAGTTCCTTTCACTCGTTCCCAAATTTATTTGGGAACGCAGAACGGGGAATTTATTCCCTGGACTTGGTTAAGGCAATCGCACCGAATTTAGTTTGAGATCAAGACTTTAAGGAGATAGTCATCATCGGAAGCTGCTTTGAGGCGTTTATTGCGTATTCCAACTTTTGCGGAGGATTCTTGCTTTAGCAAATTAAGTGCAATATGACGTTCCGATTCAACGATACCTACACTGGTTAATCCTGACCATTCTTTTACTTGTGTTAGCCATTCTAAACCTTCCACTGTCTAGTAACGGTGCACTTCAACACGACCGTGTCTACCCTCAATGGTTTCATGATAATCATGTTTAATATCAATGAAATCCGTCTTTAAAGCATGGGCAAAAAAAGCTTTAACTTCTTTGGCTAGAATATCATGCTAAAAAAGATAATCTAACCGCTGATAATGTTTTTCAAAAATTGATCGAACCCTTGATGTATTGGGTAAGCGTTTATCGCTTAGCTGGGTTTTGTTTGGTTAAAATAACTCTTGCTGTACGCTGTTTAAAAAATAAATCGGTGTATGACAGGTGTCTAATTTGTTTACGCTATGCTAATTAGTTGAGCATGTATTTTGATTTCTATTTTGATGATGGTATTGAAAATAGTTATGATTATATTAATAATTTTATTTGTTCTGCTTGCAGTCAGCTTGCATGTTGTAATATGAGTTATAGAAAACAGGGGGGGGTGGAAGTTCCTTAACTACTTTTGTTTTTGATAATAAAAATTATAGGCATCTTTCATACATCAGTTTACACTTTTAGCTGGTTACTAGGTGCTAGCTGTTCTGATCAATACTGGTAATCTTCTAAACGGCTAGGGCCGTCAACGTAAGTTACAAGGCGGGAGTAACTAGAAAAAACTAGAGCAAAGTGTAAGCTACTTTTGATTTTTATGCAGGATGCTAAATTATAATAATAAAGATGCTCTTCAGTCGTTTGTATATTTTCAGACAATGAGGTGATCAAATAAGGGGAGGCACTGTATTTTGCAGTCTAAAATACGCCAATTAACACCAATACTTGCTAAAAGACAAGAGACGAATGGTTTGCCTATTTCGGCTTTTTTATTGGATGAAAATACATGGAGTCCATTACAGCTTTATAGTATTTATCGTCTGATACTGGCGGGCATATTAGTTATTATTGGTTTGCTAGGTTATTCTTTTGCTCAATTAGGGAGGTTTAAGCCTGAATTATTTGATGCTGCGTCTTTAGTTTATTTATCAATAGCTTTGATTGGAATCTTTTTGGCACATTTTCGTTGGCCAAGCTTTTCAGATCAAGTGTATTTGCATACGGGTATCGACATTATGTTGTTACTGATGCTGGTTTTTGCTAATGGCGGTTTACATTCAGGACTGGATTTATTGTTTGCTTTGCCTGTTATTTTGGCAAATGTTTTACGACCGGGACAGTATTCATTATTTCTTTCCGCTGTCAGTGTGATCGCTCTTTTGTCGATACAGCTTTATTTGCAGAGTACTTCGCATATTGATTCTTCAGAGCTTTCGCATACGGGCTTATTAACTTTTTTTGTATTGGTGATTTCTTGGTTGGTTGGTGATTGGTTGGAAAAGGCATCAAAAACAGCGGCTTTAGCAAAAAAGAGAGGACAAGATATTGCTAGTTTGTCGCAGTTGAATCAGTCAATTTTAGATCAATTACAGATGGGAATTTTAGTGGTTGAGCGCTCTGGTGTTATTCGGCATATCAATCCTCGTGCTTGGGAAATGTTAGGGCAACCTGATCATTGGCGTAGTCAGCCACTTAAATTATTGGCTCCAGAACTTAATGTTCATTTGCAACATTGGTTTAAATATACTTGTCCTAAAGTTGTAAGTTATGACATTAAGCATTGGCAAACAACGGAGCTTAATTTTCGTTTATCACAATTAGGATCACGGGATAAAAGTGCCGCATTAATTTACTTGGAAGATATAACGGAGCAACGTGAGAAACAACAGGGGGTAAAAATGGCATCATTGGGGCAGTTGACGGCGAATATAGCGCATGAAATTCGTAACCCCTTAGGTGCGATTAGTCATGCCGCTCAACTTTTGTCAGAGTCATCTGATTTAGACCAAGCAGATGAGCGTATGGTGCAGATTATTCAGTCTAATTCAAAAAGAATGAATGTTACCATTGAAAGTGTTTTGAATTTATCACGTAAGAAAAATCCAAATCAAGAGACACTGCATTTGCAATCTTGGTTAAGTGAATTTGTACATGACTTTGCAATGCAATCAGGTTTAAAAAAATCACAAATACGTTTGTCGATTAAGCCTATTAGTGCTGAAATATGTTTTGATCCAACCCATTTTCATCAGGTGTTATGGAATCTTTGCCGTAATGCGGTGAAATATGCTTTTGATGATGCGAGTAAATTAAAATTGATGCTAAGTTGTAGTTTGCAACTAGAAACAAAAACTATGATGCTAAATGTGATAGATAATGGGCGGGGAGTGAGAGAGGAGAATCAACAACGTCTCTTTGAGCCTTTTTTTACCACTAGCAGTTCTCAAGGGACAGGCTTGGGCTTGTTTATGGCGCGTGAGCTTTGCTTGACGAATAATGCTTATTTGGAATATATAAAACTCCCTGCAAAGGGAAGTTGTTTTAGAATTATTTTACCCATAAAAACCAATAATTAACAATAATAAAGATAAAATTATGAGACAACAGCGTGTGTTAGTGATTGATGATGAACCTGATATTCGTGAGCTCTTAGAGATCACTTTATTGCGTATGGGATTGGATACTGTAACAGCAGCAACGGTTAAGGAGGCGATATTGAGTATTCAGGAGTTTAAACCTGATTTATGCTTAACGGATATGCGATTACCCGATGGCTCTGGGATTGATATTGTACGCTATATTCAGCGTAAATATCCGCATATACCTGTCGCCTTGATTACTGCTTATGGCAGCATGGAGGCGGCGGTTGAAGCGTTAAAAGCAGGGGCTTATGATTTTGTTTCTAAACCCGTTGATCTAACAAAATTACGAGATTTAGTACAAACAGCATTAAAATTATCAGAGGAAGAAGAGTCCTCAATAAAAAAATCAACAAAAAAGAATAAAAGTTGCCCTATCTTAGGGGAGTCAAGCAGTATTGAGCAATTGAAAGCAACTATTGCTAAACTAGCAAGAAGTCAAGCACCGGTGTTTGTGCATGGCGAGTCAGGTAGTGGAAAAGAGCTAGTTGCAAGACAAATTCACCAGCAAAGCCCGCGTGCATCTTCGCCTTTTGTTCCTGTGAATTGCGGTGCTATTCCAGAAAATTTAATGGAAAGTGAATTTTTTGGACATAAGAAGGGAAGCTTTACTGGAGCAATGGAAGATAAAATCGGTTTATTTCAAGCTTCACATCACGGTACTTTATTTTTGGATGAAGTCGCTGATTTACCATTAGGAATGCAGGTTAAATTATTACGTGCTATTCAAGAAAAAGCGATAAAACCCGTAGGAGCTGTGGAGGAGATTGCAGTTGATAGTCGTATTTTAAGCGCTACTCATAAGGATTTAGCGGCAGAAGTTGCCAGTGGTCGATTTAGACAGGATTTATACTATCGTTTAAATGTGATTAAACTAGACGTACCTCCATTGCGCGAAAGGGAATCGGATGTTTTGCTATTAGCTGAATATTTTTTAACACTTATTTCATCACGTTGGCAATTACCGAGTATTGTGCTCTCTTCAACTGCTAAGCAAGCTTTAGTTAATTATAACTTTCCTGGCAATGTGCGAGAGCTAGAAAATATATTGGAGCGAGCCAGTACCTTATGCGATGATAATATTATCCAACCAGAAGATCTGCAATTACCTGATATTAGCCCTATCATTACCACAGCAAAGACAATAGAAGCTAAACTTGCTGCATCGAATGGGCTAAATCCAATTACCTCTGGTTTTATACAAAAGGGAAGTTTGCAGTCTAATGAGAAAGACTTAATTCTTCAAGCACTGGATCAAACACGCTGGAATCGTACTGCTGCGGCTAAATTATTAGGCATGACATTTCGTCAATTACGCTATCGTATTAAAAAGTATAGATTAGACCAATCATAAAATATACTAATACATGTATTATACTATTTGCTATACTAATCTGGTTAATTTGTTGCTATTCGATTGTTTCAATGGATTTAATCAAGTACTTCGTTGATATAACGTTAATTGTTCTTGTTTTTAGTTGATTGAGCTTATGGAATGCAAGTGGATACATCGCGTAATTTTTTCGCTTCGCTAGCAAAGTAGCATGTTTCAGAGTATTCTGCATGAGCTTTGTAACTTTATTATGGGTGCTTGCTGTTAGACATTACACATGACAAATACAAATATACTATTACTACAAGGACCTATGGGTCCATTTTCTAAGCGTTTTGCTGAAGAATTGGAGCAAAAAGGTGCTAAAGTAGTGAAAGTCAACTTTAATGCTGGAGATTGGGTTTTCTTTCCTAAGGGAAAAAGTTATAAAGGAACTTATCGTGAGTGGATTGGGTATATTGATGATCTAGTTCTCAAGGAAAAAATTGATAAAGTTTTTTTATTTGGCGATGAGAGGCTATACCATAAGTTAGCCATTAATAAGGTCTTTAAGCCTCGAAATATTGAAGTGCATGTCTTTGAAGAAGGCTATTTACGTCCTAGTTTTATTACATTAGAAAAAGACGGGGTGAATGGGAATTCAAAAATCCCTAAAGTACCTGATTTTTACCAAAATATTGCCTTATCTTCTGAAAACTCAGGGCTTGATAAACCGACTGTAAAAAGACAATTTTTTAAATCCATGTTATTTTCTGTGATTTATGGTTTAGCAAAATCGATAGGCTCTCCTGTCTATAGAAAGTATCAGCATCATCGTTGTTTAAGCCCAATAAAACAGGGGCTTCTTTGGTTATGGGGTTGGAGTTTTAAAAAACCTTTTTATTATTTTACTGAAAAAAAGCAACATCAACAGATTAAAAAACATTTTGCTAAAAAATATTTTTTTGTTCCACTGCAAGTTCATAATGATTTTCAAATTTCACACTCTCCTTATAGAGATGTGAAAGAATTTATCGAAGAAATAATTATTTCTTTTGCACAAAATGCGCCTAACGAGACTGCTTTAGTCTTTAAACATCATCCAATGGACCGTCCTTATAGGAACTATAAAAAATTTTTACAACGCCTTGAAAAAGAACATCAACTCCAAGGACGCGTCTTTTACTTACATGATCAACATCTACCAACATTACTGCAATACGCTCGAGGGACTATTGTGATCAATAGTACCGTTGGTTTATCTTCGCTTTATCATGGTGTGCCTGTTTTAGTAAAGGGTACAGCAGTGTATGATATTCCAGGTCTAACTTGCCAATTATCTCTCAATGATTTTTGGCATAAGCAAGGTGTTGTTGATGCTACCTTGTATGAAAATTATCGATTGTACCTACTACATAATAATCAAGGACAGGGAAGTTTTTATCAAAAAGCGCATAATAATTCCCCAACAGGTATTTATTGGCCGTCTGAAATGAAAATGTTTCATACCAAGAGACTTTCTAATGAGGAAGAAAAAAACTCAATATTATCCCAAGGTTTAAATAAACCTTCTGTTGTGCAAATTATTAGCTCAGGTACTGATTAGGAAATTGCTGATTAAAAAGTTACTTCCTACATATTACTTTAAACTTCCTTAATCTTTATAAGAGAGGCATTAAGAGTGTTTTTTATTTGCTTAAAATATTTTATGCTAGATTATTTGGCTAAGATCGGCTGATGATTAGAATGAAATGGATATCACTATTAATTGTTTTTTTGGGGGTTGGAAGCTTGCAAGGCTGTAGTTTTTTGCCGTTAAAAAATTGTAAATTGCTCACTTTCTATAAATGCAGTTTTGAAAATAAACAACAGATTATTGATACAGGAAATTTTAATTATCATTATCAAGAACCCGCTAGAAAACCGCTCTCTTCTTCTCGAATCAAAAGCTTAAAATTACCACGTCCTAGTGTCAGTATTACTAAAAAGAAGGAGTTGCCTCCGAATCAATATTATTCTGCTAATGGCAATATTTGTCGTACTATTGATCCTAGTGGCTCTGAGGTCGTTTGTGTAGTATCAGGTCGTTGGCAGGCTTCTCCACCTATTTTAGCTAATTCACTGTCTCAATGAAAATTTTCTGGAATGCTTTTAATGTTCAACGTCGGGTTATTTTTGCATTAATATTACGCGAAACAAGAACGCGCTATGGAAAAACACGTATCGGTTATTTATGGGCATTATTTGAACCTTTAGCTCATATACTAATTTTTGCTGCTATTTTTTCTTTTACTGGCAGAGCCTCTCCATTGGATGAAAGTGTCGCACTGCTGGTTCTTACGGGACTGTTCCCTTATAACCTCTTTTCTAATTTATCAATTCAACTGATGAATGCGGTTGAAGCAAATAAGGTTTTACTAAGCTATCCACATGTAACACCCTTTGATGTGATGGCATCAAGAACAATTTTAGAAATAGCAACACAAATGGTTGTGTTTATTTTTGTTTTGTTAATTTTAGCGCTTGAAGATTTATGGGATATGCAGATTGATAGTCTTCTCAATGTGCTATTTGTGGTATTAGTTGCTACGGCTTTAGGGGCTGGAATGGGCTTAATTAATGCTGTCTTGGCGTTTAAATTCCCTAGTTATGCTAATATTTTTGGCATGATAATGCGTCCAATGTATTTTTTATCAGGTATTTTCTTCGTTGTTGGTTATATGTCTACAGAAATACAAAATATTATGTATTACAATCCTGTGGCACATTTAATTGAATGGTTTAGAAGTGCCATTTATATCGGATATAACAGTGAATTTTTAGATAAACACTATTTATTTAATTTCACCCTGACAGTGGTCTTTTTAGGATTATTACTACTTCGATTATCTCGTCATAAAATTCGCCAATCAAAATAACCTTTGTCTCTATGATTGAATTTAAAAATGTTTCAAAATCTTATGCATTAGGTTCAGGAAAAAAAATTCTATTGAATGATATTTCTTTTCGCTTTCAACAGGGGGTCAATATAGGAATATTAGGAGTGAATGGCGCAGGGAAATCGACTGCGCTCAAATTGATAGCAGGGTCTGAAGCACCTGATAAAGGTCGTATTATACGCCGTGGTACTTTTTCATGGCCATTAGGTTTTTCTGCTGGTTTTCAAGGAAGTTTATCAGGAGAAGAAAACTTACGTTTTATTTGTCGTATCTATGCTGCCAATATTCGCTCTGTTATCAGGTTTGTTGCCGATTTTTCTGAGTTAGGTAAAGCCTTATATGAACCTGTTTCTACTTATTCGACGGGAATGCGCGCACGCCTTGCTTTTGCATTGAGTATGGCGATTGAGTTTGATGTTTATTTAGTGGATGAAATAATGGGGGTTGGTGATCGTTTATTTCAACAAAAATGTCGCGATGCTTTTGTGGAAAAATCCAAACGCTCCTCTATTATCATGGTTTCACATAATATGAATACCATCAGAGAATATTCTGATGTCGTGTTAGTATTATCAAATGGCAATGTCGATATTTATGACGACATTGAAAAAGCCATTGCAAGCTATGAAAAGTAGCCTTCCATTTCCTAGTCTGATCTAAATTCCTTTATGTCAATATTACGAAAAATACCTTTTTTATTTTTATTGCTAGTGATCGCTCCCGTGACACTTAGTGGGATTTATTATTATCAATACGCCTCTCCTCAATATGTGACAGAGACACATTATATTATTCGTGGCACAGAAAAAAACTCCAGTGATATGTTAGGTATGCTAACAGGAATGCCAGGATTATCGGCATCCGCTGGAGAATCCTTAAT
>WGBH01000177.1 GCA_015494435.1 Thiotrichaceae bacterium
ATCTAATACTATCCAGATAACTTTAATAATATAGTTTTATTAAGAAAATACTTTAGTCAATGTTTAACGCATTTCGTGCTATTTTTTAGTACAAAAATACTCACTAAATCCAAACCGTCTGCCTCATCATAGATGAGGCTATTTCAAGGAAATAAACGCAAATAATTTGCCTTCCAATGTGTTGCTAATAGTTGCGCTTTGTTTAACTTTATCGTTGAATTTTCACTGTCTAGCACCCAGATTTCTGTTTCTATTAAAGTAATATCATCCACATTATCCCGACTACGACCATCGGTAATAAGAAAAAATTTTTGTTTTTCCATCCGTTTTAACTGTTTTCTTTTAATAATATAACGCTCAACCTCTAATAAGGCTTGACGCAATGGTGTCCCTCCCCCAGCTTGAATAGAGGCTAGCAGAGAATCAATAGTCGCAGGAGCTTTGCTATCAGTAATTAACCATTGGTACTGCTGATTACCAAAACTCAATAGAGCGATTCTTTGCCGTTGTTGGTAAAAAAATTGGCATAAAGACTGTACCACTGCTTTTGTTTTACTTAACTGCTCTGATGCTAATGTAGAACCTGAGGTGTCTAATGCAATAATATTAAGGATAGAACGAGTTCTTCTTTGCGAATAGTAAACAAGGGTTGATAGCTTGTCTCTGTTATCAGGATGTAACAATGTTGCCTGCCAATGGATTCTTTTTGTTGCTTTATAATGCCCAACTTGCCTGCAAGATAAACCCTGTTTATGGTTATATTTATAACTAGATACTATTTCTTGGCTATTATTTAGTGTTTTTTTTTCTGTAGTGGGTTAGTTTGACTAAATTTTGCAGGATCTAATTGACGAGAAAAACCAATATCAACCGCTTCAACAGGCATTTGACCCCAATCTCCTTCTGATGTTTGTTGATTTGAATCATTATTTTCTTTGTGTTGTCGGGAGGCGTTTTCATTTTGTTGAGAAGATTGATTCTTAGGTATTTTATTCGCAAAATTCGCACTGGCTTGCGGCAAGGAAGACGATTCTTTACGACGATGATCTAATACCAAATTCATCACACTATCAATATCTTCTTTTAACACATTATCTGCACCTCGCAATGCGGCTTGTGTTTTAGCGGCTCGATATAAGGCTAAATCTGCACGTACGCCTTCAACTTTTGCTTGCAGACAATATTGTGCAATCTCTTGTTTCCTTTGCAAAGAAACATGAACCTGTTTTAAGCGTTTAGTAGTCTGATGAATTAATTTTTTAAGCTTAGATTGTTGTTCATTATATCTCTCACAAAAGCTAATCGGATCATGATCAAATGACAGCCGTGATTCAACAATATCTAATCGTTGTTGTAGATTAGGTGTGTCATTAATCTCAATCGACAAACCAAAACGATCCAATAATTGCGGACGCAATGCACCTTCTTCTGTATTCATTGAACCAATTAAAATAAATTGAGCCAAATGCTGATGGGATATGCCATCACGTTCAAGGTAATTAATACCTGAGGCACTCACGTCCAATAATAAATCAATCAAATGATCAGGCAATAAATTAATTTCATCCACATACAAAACTCCTCCATGCGCTTGTGCTAACAAACCCGGAGAAAATATGAGTTTTTGCTCAGCTAATGCATGTTCCACATTTAAAGAACCTAATAAACGATCCTCACTAACCCCTAAAGGACAGTTCACAAAAGGCTTATTATCCAATAAGTCTGCTAAAGAACGTGCCAAAGTAGACTTTGCTGAACCACGATGCCCACTGATTAATACGCCACCGAGCAAGGGTTCACAGGCTACCAGCAATAAAGCTGTTTTTAGTTTATCTTGCCCGATAACGGCAGAAAAAGGGTAGTGAATAGAAGTTGTTTTAGACATTGTTGCATTATAGCGAATTATCAAAAAGCATTAGTTATTATTTCTATTGCATTAGCAGATAAGCATTGTTAAGTTGTTTCGGCTATTGAGCATAGGGGGCTTGGGAAATTGCAAATAGTCAATAATGTACCTTAAAATATTATCTAAAAAAATCGAATAGGAAATTTAAAATGTTACGATTACGTCGATGGATCATATTCATCATGCTAAGTTTATCAGTCACTTATGCGGTGGCAGAATCTGCTAAGCCTAAACCTTCACAAGAAACCCAACTTAAATACAGTAATACCTTTGCTTATATGGGAGTAAGGGTTGATCTACTGCCTAAAGCGATGATAGCACAGTTGCCTGAGGATGTTTTAGTTGGGCAAGGCATTATGGTCAGTGGCTTTGGTGAAAAATCACCTGCAAAACAACAAGGACTACGTCTCTATGATGTCTTACTCACTTATGACCGTCATGCATTAATGCATCCGAGAAAATTTATTCAACTGATTCGCAATGATAAACCAGGGCGTGTAGTAAGGTTGAAAGTTGCTCGCAAAGGTAAAATAATTACCATTCCTGTCACCCTTACCTCACAACAACAACCACTGAATGAAGATCAATTAGACTATCAATATAATCTTCAAACAAAAGGCTATGATGGAATGAAAATCAAGCAGTTTGCTAAAGATGATTTTCAAGCAGCTATCCGCTATCTTGCCTCCGATGGCGTAGTGCGTAGTCGTACCTTTGCAGGTACTTATCGGAAAATTCAACGTGATATTTATGCAGCTAATGATATGTCACCCATCGCTAAGCAAGATTTAATGCGGGCAATTACCAAGCGCAAAAAGAATGAAGATGGCTGGTTAGGTAATATCATGCCATTTAATGACGGAAATTTTTTTAAATTTTAAGAGCTAGCATTATGAAAAAAATAATTATATTCCTTGCTACTGTCTTTACGGTAAGTATTTCAATGGGGCTTTCTGCTGATAATCACGGTTGGAGTTGGAGTGATAAAACAGCACCAGCGAATTCAACAAGCTTTTATAATAATAGCCTTTGTAATAGTGGAAAAAATCAATCACCGATTGATATTGATACTAAACGCGCTGTTAATACAGCTAAAAGAGGATTGAAATTTAATTATGGACAGCTCAATCCTAAGCACATTTTCAATACAGGCACACAACTTCAAATTAATGTTGCACAAGGTGCAAACATTAAAGTGGATGGAATTAAGTTTGAATTAAAGCATTTGAGTTTCCATACTCCCAGTGAAAATACTTATAATAAACAACATTTCCCAATGGAAATTCAGTTTATTCACCAAAGTAAAGATGATCAAATAGCGATTGTTTCATTGATGGTAACATGGGGGAAATCCTCTCGAACATTAGTAAAACTACAACAACAACTGCCAATGAATGCAGGAGAATCAAAACAGTTAGCCGCAAATGCATTAAGAAATCTTGAGAAAAAACAAAAGGTAGCAAACTATTATCGTTACAATGGCTCACTAACAACAGCACCCTGTACCGAAGGAGTGCGATGGTTTATTATGGATCAACCATTAAAAATATCTAAACAACATTATCAAGCATTCAGACAGGCAATAAAGCACAATAATAACCGACCTATTCAAGACCTGAATGCAAGGGTCATTTTAAAATAAGGATAATAACCATGAAAAAACCACCTCAGTTATTAATAGCTATGACGGTTTTTCTAGCAGTCTCAAGCATACAAGCGAAGCCATCTGATTTTATTTCACCTGAGGAGTCTGCGGCACTCAATAAAAAACAAACAACTCCTCCTGTAAATCCTCCCCTAGCAGAAACAGCAAACACTGTCCCATCTATCGTTGGTTATTTAGGGATTGGTTTTGATACCGTACCTGCTTCAATAAGAGCGCATCTGCCCAATAATATAAGCCCGAACCAAGGTTTGATTGTAACCCGTTTTGCCGATAAATCATCCGCCGCGGATGACGGCTTAAAAGTGTATGATGTTTTATTAAACTATGATGGCGAGCCAATTATAAAACCCGAAGACTTTCTGCAAAAAATTAGACAGGATAAACCAGGGCGATTAGTTAAATTCACCATCATGCGACAAGGACAAATATTGACTGTTCCTGTAACAATGGGCGCACAAAAAAACAAAACAACAGTAGCCAAAATGGGATCGAAACAAATACCAAATCTTTATCAGTTCCCTAGCGTTAGCTCTGCACCTAATGCTAATTTTAATGGTTTAGCCATTCGTAGAATAGGTCAAGATACTTACGATGCCTCGATTGGTTTTATAGCACAAAATGGTAAGTCACAGCGACGCTCTTACAAAGGGAATCGTATGCAGATATTACAGCAAATTATGCAAGACCGCAGTTTACCACTCCAAGCAAAACAACAATTACTCTTTGCAGTACAACCACGGCAAAAACCATCTAATAATTGGAATAACTGGGGATGGATGCCCAATATGCCATTTGGAAATGGGAATAACTTTAATCCGAATCAGTTTTTTAAAGGATTCGGATGGTAAGGAATATTGCCATCAACCTAGTTTTTTTATGTTTAATATTTATACGTTGATATAGATCAACGTATTGTGCAAAACATAAGGGTATATTAGAAAACACTTATAA
>WGBH01000178.1 GCA_015494435.1 Thiotrichaceae bacterium
CCAAAAGGCTTAAATACAAGAATCTTGGAAAATAGTAAAAATATATCTTCTGGCGAAAAAGCACGAATTTTATTATTTAGAGCCTTGTTAGGTTCGCCTGCTATTTTGATTTTAGATGAACCAGAAAGCTATCTTGATAAACAAGGTCTAGAAATTATTAAAAGCTTATTAACAGGATACAAAGGGACTATTTTGATGGCGACACATAATAGTGATCTAATCAAACTTTGTCATAAAGAGTGGAATATAGATAGTTTAAAGAATAAAAAGTCACCAGTGAGATTAATAAATGATTATGCAAAAAAATAATAATAAAGAAAAACTTGAAATAGTGATAAACAATGAAAGTCTATCTTCCTGTGATAAGTTAAAATACTATTATGTTAAGGGCAGTGCTGAAATAACCAATATAGTGGTGCTTGTTCACGGTATCTCACGCAATGCAAATGAAATCATCAAAAGTTTTAGTAAGCACATGGCACAAGATACTTTGTTAATCGCACCAGTTTTTTCTAAAGAATATGCTACGGATTACCAACGTTTGGGTCGAAAAAACAAGGGGCCAAGAGCAGACTATATACTTCA
The DNA here is from genome assembly GCA_015494435.1 of Thiotrichaceae bacterium. Classification (GTDB taxonomy): domain Bacteria; phylum Pseudomonadota; class Gammaproteobacteria; order Thiotrichales; family Thiotrichaceae; genus JAGLBW01. The sequence continues at coordinate 586 of WGBH01000178.1, forward strand.
AGCAATTGTTAATGAGCTCTCAAGTCAGCATAAAGTGAAGGTCAATAAAATTAACTTATTTGGTTTTTCAGCAGGGGCTCAGTTTGTTCATCGTTATGCGTTTGCACATCCGGCACATGTGAATAAAGTCGCCATTGTCGCAGCGGGTTGGTATACCATGCCTGATGCAAGAGAAAATTACCCTTACGGATTGAAGTTAAGAAATGAATTTACAGATATAAATTTCGAAAAGATGCGTTTTTTGCGTGTTAAGTTTCGAGTATATGTAGGAGAGAAAGATTATTTGCGCGATAAATCACTAAATAAAAACACTAGGATAGATAAAACACAAGGGCAAAACAGGTTGGAACGAGCAGAAAATTGGACCTATAAAATGAATCAATGTTTAAAGGAAACCTCTATCAAGAATAGAGTAAGTCTAGAAATTCTAGAAAACGTCAGCCATGATTTTGGTTTGGCAGATAATTTAGGTCAGATTTGTGGAAAAGTTTCTCAATGGTTTAAGCAAGATTGAAGATGAAGATTGTTATTTGTTTGTTTTTTCTAAGTTTTACTGCATTGCTGAATGCTAAGGTAACTTATGATTTTGGCGCACGGATGGAGGTTGATTATAGTTTTTATGATGATGATCAGTTGATTTTTCCAGATAATGAATGGGATGTCAGGCGTTTTCGTTTTGGATTATTTACTAAATTTAATAAAAAATTCTCTGCCTATTTTCAGTCCGATTTTTCTGATTCGATCAGAACTCGTAAAGGAGCTACTCAGGCTGCATGGTTGCGCTATCGGCCTAATAAAAAGAATGAATTTTATCTGGGAAAAGTGGAGATGCCTTTTAGTCTTGAAAGTGTGAGTAATTCTAAGTACCACTTTTTTATGGAGCGTTCAGTTGCCAGTGCATTAAGTGATCGTTATGGTACGGGAGTAAATTTTATTCATTATGGCAAAGACTGGAATATGCGTCTTGGTTTATTTGGTGATGACCACTATGATTTAGGCAGTTCTAGTTTTTTCGGAAAAGCTTTAACTGGCAGAGTTGGTAAAAAGTTTAAAATTTCTGATCATAAACTGTATCTTGGTGCATCGTTTCAATACAGAAACCCTAATACGACAATAAGAATAAGGACACGACCAGAGTCCCACACTTTTAACTCAAGATTGCTCGATACTGGTAAATTATTTTTTGTTAATTCGATTGAAAAGTATGGTTTGGAAGCTCTATGGAAGAAAGGCTCATGGACAGTTCAAACAGAGTATATAGCCAATAAGTTTTCACGTGACATTGCTTTACAAGATCTTGAGTATGATGGTGGTTATTTAATCGTGAGCAAGATTTTTAATGGTCGAAGACGCTTTAGTTTTAGAAAAGGAGAGTGGGCTTCAACAAAAGTAAAGAAATATAATACCTGGGAAATAGCGGCGCGTTACAGCTATTTAGATTTAACAGACAAGAGTCTTAATGCGGGATATGAAGAAAATATCTCACTGGGTATTAATTATTATTTAACCAGTAAAAACCGCATTATGTTTAATTATATACAAGCAAGAACAACACCAAATAGTTTTGGAATCGACCAAACAATTAATATAGTTCAAGTTAGATTTCAACTTGAATTTTAAACAGAGGTAAAAATGAAAAAATTTATTTTATTACAATTGATTATCATGAGCTTTATTGCCAATGCATTAGAAGTATCAACTCCAGTCCGATTAACTCATGTTGGTCCTGATTTAAATAAAGATTATGATGCAGAAGAATCAGCTATCGCATTTAACTCACAAAACAATGAATACTTAATTGTGTTTGAAGGAACAGAGACACTTGTCGGAGTTGGAACAAATACCGCAACTGCGGTAGAGATTTATGCACAAAAATTTGATGCCACAACACACACACAAAAGTCAGGTTTAATCAGGGTTAGTGTAATGGGATCTGAAGGTAATACGACTTTTGATGCACGAAAACCCGATGTGGTTTATAACCCTCAAAGCAATGAATACATGATTGTTTGGTATGGCGATACCAATTCTGTGAGTAACGCCAATACCGTTGAAGGTGAGTTCGAAATTTGGGGCAGAAGATTAAATGCCAGCACAGGTCAATTTATTGGCGATCAATTTAAAATTTCGGATATGGGACCAACTGGTAATCGTTCCTATGATGCCATCGACCCAGTCATTGCTTACAATGAAATTGATAATAATTACATGGTTGTTTGGCGAGGAGAAGATGGTAATGGTGCTAATGCTATCGGCGAATTTGAGATCTTTGGTCAACAATTAAGTGCTAATGGTACACAAATTGGAGTTAATGACTTCAAAGTCTCAAGTATGGGCGCTGATGGACAACCCATTTTTGATGCTTACTCTCCAGCTATTGCTTATAACAAAACCACTAATGAATTTATGGTTGTGTGGTATGGAGATAATAACACCAATGGTCATGTCAGTGGTGAGTTTGAGATTTATGGACAGCGATTAAATGCCAGTACTGGCGCAGAGCTTGGCGTCAATGATTTTCAAATATCAGAAACAGGAGTTCCCGGGTTTGTCACGCGCTCTGCTCAATTTCCATCAGTTGTATGGAATAGTGAAGATAACCAGTACCTTGTTGTGTGGTCAGCAGACCCTGCCACAGGTATTTATGTCGGCAATGAATTTGAAATATTTGGTCAAATTTTATCATCTAATGGCAGTGAAGTCGGTGATGATGACTTTGCAATTAGTCATATTGGTCCAAAAGGAAACAACAATTATGATGCCTTTAGACCCAAGGTTGAATACTTAAAGCACTCTCAACAATACTTAGTTGCCTATCGGGCAGATACTGAAGTGGATGGTGAATTCGAAATATTTTTTCAAAGATTGGATGCAAAAACACAAATCAGACTGGGACAAACCAGCCAAAGACTTTCTCATGCAGGTGCAGATGGTGTCATTACATTTGATGCCAGAAGAGTTGATCTAGGCTATAACACCAATACCGGAGAAGCAATTGTTGTGTGGGAACAAGAAGACGCTAATGCCAGTCAAGTATTGGGAGAGTTAGAAATCTATGCCAGTTCAATGCAGTTTTCAGAATTTATTATCGACTATACCCAGTCAGGATCATGGTATGACATATCACGCAATGGCGAAGGCTATATACTAGAGATGTTACCCAATAATGGTATTCTTATGATGTGGTTTACCTATTTGCCAAACCAAGCAGAGCAAGCATGGTTGATTGGAACGGGCACTTATAAGAACAATCGTATTACCTTAAAAAATGTTCAAATTACATCTGGAGGAGTCTTTGGCCCGGCATTCGATCCAGCTTCTGTGCAAAGACAGAATTGGGGTGATATTTCTTTTGAATTTGAGGGGTGTAATGGTGGAATTATTAATTATAACGCACTTAGTAGTAGCTATGGAGACGGCGATCATGTGACAACCCGATTAACTGGCTTATCAGGAGCAAATTGTACAACACATGCTCAATCAACCGATGTACTGGATGGAATCTCTGGTGCTTGGTATGACCCTACACATGATGGTGAGGGGTGGTTTTTAGAATATCTGGGTAATAATAATGTGCTAATGTACTGGTTTTCATATGATAACCTAGGTAATCAGAAGTGGATGCTGGATGTCGGAACAATTGATGCAGATAACCTCATAACATTTGCGAATATGAGTCAAAAGAATGGAACGTTTTTTGGAGAAAATTTTAATCCAGACAATGTTAATAATATTGACTGGGGAACTATGCAAATGCAGATAAATGATTGCAACTCTATTTCTGTTAGTTATGATTCACCCATTAGTATATATGGTCAAGGGGCATTAAATGCCAGTAAAATTATTGGCATAGATCAGATTGAGTGCCAGTTATAGAGTCTTTTTGTCGCACTTTAAATACGAAAGCCTCATTTAACGAGGCTTTTGTTTTTGTAAATTTATATGTAATAATCTTTACAAAAACAAGTTAAATACCTACAATAGAGTTTATTGCATCTAACTTATTAATAATGCCTAAAATTACAGAATTAAATCGCTTACTAAGCTACATGGCTTTTCGTATTTTTAAGCCACTGGTAGTGCTTTTTCTAAGAAATTCTGTTCCTTATCAAACGGCATCGGATTGGCTAAAAAGAATCTATGTCGATACCGCCTTTGAAAATAAAGAATTTAGAATTAACCCTGAAAAAAAGCAAACAAAAACACGAGTAGCGGTTTTAACAGGCTTATCTCGTGTTGAGATAGATCGGGTGTTAAAAATAGAAAAACCGCTTGAAGTAACAGTCCAGAAATGGAATCGTGCAACAAAGGTTTTATCTGGCTGGTCGAATGATTCAAACTATGTTAATCATAATGGACAACCTAAGGACTTGCCAATTTATGGGAAACGCTCGTTTAGCTCGTTAGTTGATGATTACAGTGGTGGAGCTACTATGCGCTCAGTATTAGATGAATTAGTTCATGTGGGTTCTGTAGAAATTAGTAATAATATTGTTCGATTACTAAGGACAGACTACGCACCAACCCCTAACAAGGCAAAACTAATAGACTTGGAATTTTATGGAATATATATCGGGGAGCTTTTAAATACCATTACGTACAACGATGTTGAGCTTAATGAAGAGAAAAAGAGATTTCAAAAAATGGTCTTTAATCGAGCAGTTCCTGAATCTAATAAAAAAGAAGCCATCGATTTTATAAAAGAAAAAACAGATATTTTATTGTTAGAAATTGATCATAAATTGTCAAAGCTTGCAGAGAGTGAGTTGGCAGAACAAACAACTCGATTAGGGTTGGGAACATACTATTTTGAAGAGGTCAATCATGAAAAAAATTAAAACTATTCTTGTGTTGTTAACTATACTATTTTCTACACTTATCAATGCTCAATTGATAAAAGTGAATGGCATTCGTGATTTTGTTATTGATAGTAAAACATTGATTACTCTAGATGGTGCTGTAATAGGAAATAATACACTGTTTGAAATAATAGGTCATGGGGGTTATAAAATTAGATTCAAAGTGGGTGGTGATGTCAATTCTACAATTTCTACTGGAACACTCAGCGAATTAGATTTTATATCTGATATTAAGGGACCTATAACGAATCTTAATCCTTTAACAATATTGGAACAATCCACCTTTAGTACATCAGAGACGAATCTTATAAATTTAGCATCAGTAGCAGACTTGAATGTAGGTGACTTATTAAATGTAAGTGGAGCAATTAATGAAGTTGATAACTCCATGCAGTTATCTCGATTAGAGTTAGATAATAGTCTTTCGCAATGGAAACTCCGTGGTTTTGCAAGAAATATAACTGCGACTGACTTCACGATTGGCACTTTGTCCATTAATACCAATGCGGTTACTGCCACAAATTGCCCAAACGGTTTTAGTGAAAATGTCTTTGTAGAAATTAAAGCTACTGCTGATGCAAGTTACACTTCTGGAAATCCGCTAACAACCTTAACCAGTATAGAGTGCCAAACTCCAGATGTTTTTCAAGACCCCAATAACACTATTCCCGTTGTCGTAGAGGGTATGGTTTCCGAGATAATTGACCTATCTTCATTTAGAATTAATGATTTAGTCGTCTTTTTTGATGCTAATACCAGTTTTGATAACGGTGAGGCAGAGCACGTTGATGTCGGTACAAGGTTAGAAATACAAGGATTCTTAGACACTAATACACGTTTTGTTAATGCAACCACAGTACGTTTTACCCACCATAGAGTAAAATTTGTTGGCCCTATAATGCCAGCAGATATAACTATTGGTGAAAGCATAACAGTTTTTGGAAAGCAGATAAGTACTGTACCACAAACACGTGATGATGATTCAATAATAAGTGCAGGAATCGCTACTGAAAGGCAAGTTGAAGTCCGTGGTTTTATTGATTCAGCAGGTGCAATTTATGCGCTTCGTATTAAGGACAAAGGGACTCCAGATAACGCTGATACTAAACTAAGAGGTAATATTACAGCTATTAATCAGCCACTAATAGAGCTTAATGGTATAACAATTGATGCAACATCTTCAATTTTTGAAATTGGAACAGGTACTGTTGATATCACAACTTTTTTTAGTATGATTCAAATAGGTATGCAATTATCTATCGAGAATGCAAGCTTTGATAATAATACAAATATCTTGTCTTTAGGTAAATTGGAGTTAGTTGAACAAGAGTTAGAAGATGACCCTGATGATTTTAATAAATCCAATTCTATACCAGTAACAAAGGAAATTATTGGGCATGGAGGGGTTGGTCTGGCAACTGTAACAAGAATTGAGGTTATCGAACTCATTTTTAGTTCGGATTTTGAGTAGCAGTGTTAATATTAACTAAATAATAAAATTAAAGCGATTGTTTTTACAAGTGAATTACTCTTACTCAATAAGGGTAATATACCGTTCAAAAAGCACGTTGGTTTCTTCAAAAATCTTATCTACTATCTTGTATAGTCAGGGTTTAAAAGTTACTATATGACATTATTTTAATTTTATTGCACTACTTTAGATGGCAGAACAACAAAAACAACCAAAACAAATTGGAAGGTTTCCTATTATAGGCACATTAGGTGTCGGTGGTATGGGGGTTGTGTATCTTGGACAAGATCCAGATATAGGTCGAAAAGTTGCCATAAAAGTGCTTCATGCGACAGGTGATAAAGAAGCGTTAGAACGCTTTAAAAATGAAGCGCGTACAATGGGTGAAATTTCTCATCCCAATATTGTTATATTGTTGGAATATGGAATTGATGACAACAAGCCTTTTTTGGTAATGGAATATTTGGATGGCTTATCTTTAGAAAAGTGGATAAATCAAACACATACTTTAGAAGAGCATAAAAAAATATTACTAAATTTATGCAGTGCCATAAGTTTCGCACATCGTAAAGAGATTCTTCACCGTGATTTAAAGCCGGGTAATGTTCAAGTGTTGCCATCAGGTGATGCTAAATTATTAGATTTTGGTATTGCTACGGGCGAGGATACAGGGCTTACAGCTACAGGA
>WGBH01000179.1 GCA_015494435.1 Thiotrichaceae bacterium
CTTACAGCCAAAATTTTCATATTGATAATGACTAGGCTTCCATTTGGGATCATCATCACCCAATAACGCCAGACTCACCACGGGTAATTGATAGCGGTCAAAGAGACGATAGTGATAAATAAACATACGCCGTGAAAAATCTGCATCATATTGAGACTGCACTTCAATATGAATATACAAAACCGTTTCTTGCCCTGTTTTAAGCTGTACTTTAGCTAACTTATCAACATAACGATTGCCACTATCTGCATCACGCATTACCTTTTCTAGCTCCTTATCAAGAAAAGTGTGTGCTACGTTCCAATCAATCGCTTTGGCAATCTCATTAAAAAAGAAACCCATAAAATCCTCAAAATAGGTTTCAATGATGGTCTTCCACGGGTTATCAAAGGCTGTTTTTTGCATAGTTTCTCCTTGTACTATTTACCTTGCGAGTAAGTATAGTTGATTTACTCTAATAGTCTGCGTAAGTTCCCAAATGGGAATTTGGAAGTGAATATACAAGAGTAGGCAATCTTTTTAGCCCACCAAAGATCCATATAAAAAAGCACTGCCCACCCTATAGTTTAGATTTGGCGAGGGTATTGAAGCACTATTCATGGTTTTATTGCTTTCTGTATTCCTCTGCTTTAAATTAGCGCTCTTTTAGATTAATTCAGGTATGCAATGAATACAGATATCGTTTATGTGCGTGATCTACAGGTAGATGCTTTAATTGGCATTTATGATTGGGAGCGACAAATACGACAGAGGATTAATATTGATTTAGAGATGGGTTGGGATAATAGTCAAGCCGCTTCTACAGATGATATTCAATACACCTTAAATTATAAAGCAGCTGCCAAAATGGTGGTGGATTTAGTAAAAAATAGTGAATATCAGTTAGTGGAAACCTTAGCGGAACGAATTACTGAATTATTATTGGAAAAAATGCAAATTCCTTGGGTAACGGTGACACTTGGCAAACCCAAGGCGGTTAGTGGTTCGCGTGAAGTAGGGGTGATGATTACCCGCAAACGTAAAGCACAGGTGTATCTGGATATTGGGAGTAATATTGATCGTAAGCAGAATATTCGCTCTTGTATGCAACAATTAAGGCTCGAATTTCCTAATATTGTCTTTTCTGGTGCTTATGAATCAGCCGCAGCAGGGTTTGACGGTGATCCTTTTATTAATCTTTCAGCTAGTCTACAGACGGATAAATCGTATCAAGAAATGTTACGTTATTTAAAGCGATTAGAAACGGATCATGCACGCCAGCGTAGTGGAGTTAAATTTAGCGCAAGAACATTGGATGTGGATATTTTATTTTATAATGATTTGATCTTACAACCTGAAATTGATCTTCCACGCGCAGAGGTTACAAAATACCCTTTTGTACTGTTTCCACTAGCAGAAATAGCAGCAGATTTTATTCATCCAGAACTAGGATTAAGTATTGCCGAACTAGCAAAACAATCTGAATTAAAACAAACAGATTTACGATTTGTCAAACTATAGCCCCATTCCAATAAAAGAATTGACAAGGAATGTGCAAATATTTAGAGGCAATAGATGTGAAATTGAACCTAAGGTAACCCTCGTCATTTCTCATCATCGTTCTGGATTCCGAATGTTTAAATGGTACTATAGTTTTTTAGATAGATAATTTCCAAATCCAAAAAGTTCAAGCTTTAGCTTGTGCGAACCACACAAACTAAAGCTTGAACTCCTGCGGAAATTTAATATATGAACATCCATATCAAGAATTTAGGACAGCCCAATATAATGCTATTAGACAATAAAAACAAAAACGTAAAAGTTCACGAATGGATAACGAAATACACAGAAACGGGAGAGGTTGACATTGTCACGGGCTATTTTACGATTGGCGCTTTAGCCTATATATCAAACCAGATAAATAGCAAAGTCAGTAACTTTCGGATGGTTTTAGGTGATATTGTCAGTACCAACCTAGAAGAAGAAAGAGCACTAGATCTGCTCAATGAAAACATCACCATAGAAGCTGCATTACAGCTCAATCAAGTCGCACGACAAGCTGTTAGCTTCTTAAAGCAAGATAAAGTATTAGCAAAAACCTTAGAACCCAACTTCTGCCACGCAAAACTCTATCTTTTTGATCCAGAAAACAATGATGATCGTAACCGCTACTTTATTTCAGGAAGCTCAAACCTTACAGAAGCAGGCACAGGGCTAAAACAAACCAACAACATAGAATTAAACATTGCTGAAACAGGCAATAACAACCAATACAAAGAATTACAAAAGTGGTTTAAAGACCTTTGGAAAAGCAAAAAAGCCCATACCAATAAAACCATTATCTTGGCAGATGGAAAAAAAGAAGCAGTTGATTTCAAGAAATATCTTATTGATGAAATAGAAAAAATATTCATCAAATACACCCCTAGAGAGATCTACTACAAAATACTGTTTGAGCTTTTTGGTAAACAAATACTAGAAGAGCAAGATGACCCAGAGTTCAACCGTCAAGTTGGCAGACTAGAAAATTCTGCTATCTATAAAACACTCTATGATTTCCAGAAAAAAGGCGTACTTAGTCTTATTAAAATGCTTCAACACTATAACGGAGCAATCTTGGCTGATGCTGTAGGTCTAGGAAAAACATGGAGTGCATTAGCAGTTATTAAGTTTTTTCAACTTCAGGGTCGAGAAACAATATTATTATGCCCCAAAAAACTGGAACATAACTGGCGACGCTATAGAAAACATCAAGACTCAAGGTTTGAAAAGGACGAACTCGACTTCTTTGTTCGCTTTCATACCGACCTAATAGATACACGCTTAGAAAAATATGATGATCGTGCTGATAAATATTTCACTAGCGACAAACCCAAACTACTGGTCATTGACGAAAGCCACAACCTAAGAAATAGCAAGTCAAAACGCTATCAACTGCTTTTAGAAGAAATTCTAAAGAAGAATGATGACATCAAAGTTCTGCTCCTATCTGCCACCCCCATTAACAACTCCTTAAACGATATTCGCAATCAGTTTAAACTTATGGTGCAGGGTAACGAGCATGGTTATGAAGAGTCACTAGGCGTTAGGAATCTTGATTACACTTTTCGCTCTGCCCAGAAAGCCTTTAATGAATGGCGTGAAGAAGAAAAACCTAAAATAAGTGATTTTATTGCCAAACTACCCTCAAACTTTTTTACCCTAACAGACTCGTTAATAGTAGCCCGTACTAGAAAAATGATAGAAGGAGAGCAACTAGGATTGAGTTTCCCACTCAAAGAAAAACCTGAAAACATCTTTGTAACACCAAGCCAGCTAGGTAATTTTGAAAGCTTCGAGGAACTGTTTGATAATTTCCCACCCAAGCTATCAGCTTATCAGCCAGCTAATTATGTAGATAATGACCAAACCGACATTCTACACAACGAAAGACAACGAGACTTTTTCCTAGTAAAAATGCTTTACATCTTGATGATTAAACGACTGGAATCATCTTGGTATTCATTTTACTCAACAGTAGGAAAAATAAGAGACCATCACCAAAATGTTTTAGATAAAATCAATGCTTATAATGATCATAAAGAGGATATAGACTTATCAAAAAGTCAAGCCCACATGTTTGCGGATGGCGAGATACAAGATGAACTAGATGAGTTTACGCTAGGGAAAAAGCGCAAAATAAGCCTGTCAGAAATTGATGAAGCTGAGAACCTAGATACATTTAAACAAGATCTGAAAAAAGACTTAGACTCACTGGATCACTTGGTCATCAATCTGCAAAAATTTGATACGAAAATTCACCAAGAACTAAATAAGCTTAATAACAAAAAATCAAAAGATGACAAGCTACAGATACTCATAGAAAAAATCACAGCGAAACAGAAGACAAAAGAAAATGCAGGCAATAAAAAAGTTGTCATTTTCATCGCTTATCGAGATACAGCAGAGTATTTGTACAAACAATTATGCAACCGTGGCTTCGATAAATTAGCCATTGTATCTGGCACAGGCTCAAAGAGCAGTGATAACGGCAATAGTAGTAGCAAAGAAGTCAAAAACTTTGAACCCATTCTGGAACGATTTTCTCCCTATACAAAAATATATAAGGAAAAAGAGTGGGATTTTAAAACAACCAAACAAGGGTTAGATGCCTATGAAGAATGGATAGACTGGATTGCGACAGCACATCCAGAAGTCCATAATCAACTCAAAACCCCCATAGATATACTCATTGCCACCGATGCGCTAAGTGAAGGACAAAACCTTCAAGACGCTGATATGGTCATAAACTATGACATCCATTGGAACCCTGTAAGAATTATCCAGCGCATGGGACGAATAGACCGATTGGGAAGTCCCAATAAGAGAATCTTTGGTATCAACTTCTGGCCTTCCAATAATATAAACACCTATCTTAATCTTCAGGGGCGTATCGAACAACGCATGGCAGCTATGAAACTGGCGGGTTCAGAAGTAGACCATAAGTTCTCAAGTTCCTTTGAACAAATGGCTCGTGATGAGTCACTCGATCAAAAAATGACAGATCGAATGATGAAACAGATGGAAACCACTTGGGATGATATTGAAGTCAGCGACCAAGGGCTAGGTTTTGATGATCTATCACTAGAGCGTTATCGTCAGGATCTACTAGAAGAGCTTGAAACACATAAAGATAAATATATTAATATGCCCAAAGGTATTTACACGGGCTTTAAATCCAATCCAACAATATGTGCAGAAGATGGTTTGATTGCACTCTTGGGCTACCCTGCAAAACCAGCCAATACAGCTAACTATGACTATCAACTGTATGACCTGATTTATATAAACCATCAAGGTCAAATGGTATTAATGAATCAAAAAGAAGTGCTTGATGCACTCACTTACCATAAAGACAATAATCGTTCTGTGCCAGAAGCCGTTGATAAAGGTGATTCAAAATCTATAGAGTCACTAGTTTCTGCACTAAAATACTGGCTGGCAGATCAAGCAAGTGAAATAACAAAGCAGGATGATGGTACAACTAAAAAGACGATGGGCAAAGAAGCTAAAGATATACTGGCAAAGCTTAAAACAGGCGATAAAAATGCACTCAAGCGAATAAAACAAAATACCAAAGTGAGCGATAAGTACAAGGTAGATAATTTTGACCTGATTACCTGGTTTGTAGTATCGGTAGGGAATGTAGAGAATTAAGATGAAAAACCAAAAAGTAACGGTACAAGGCAATAGCGTTAGTGTTTTTAAACAAGAAAACGCTGATTATATATCACTCACCGATATAGCAAGATATAAAGACAAAAAACGTAGCGACTATATACTACAAAATTGGTTACGAAATAGAAGCACTATCGAATTTATTGGGCTATGGGAGCAAATTCATAACCCAGATTTTAAATCCATCGAATTCGATGGATTTAAAAATAAGGCAGGTTCAAACAGCTTCTCGCTAACCCCCTCACGATGGATAAGCACAACCAACGCCATTGGACTCATTTCCAAAAAAGGTCGCTATGGTGGCACATACGCCCACCAAGACATCGCCTTTGAATTTGCCTCATGGATAAGTGCCGAGTTTAAACTCTATTTACTAAAAGAGTTCCAACGACTAAAGCAACAAGAGTATTCACAAGAGAAATTAGAATGGAATGTTTC
>WGBH01000180.1 GCA_015494435.1 Thiotrichaceae bacterium
GTTTTGATGGGGTTAGTAAAGGCCCCGCAACACCGAGTATTGCTGGTTTATCCGTAGAATACTTAACAGACATGCTGAAGGCTTATAAGTCGGGAGATACTGCATCTACAATGATGGGACGTATTGCAAAAGGCTATTCTGATGAAGAATTAGCACAAATTGCTGAAGTTTATGCAAAAAAGAAGTTTGTCAGTGCAATCGGACAAAAATTTGATAAGAAATTAGCAAAAAAAGGCAGGAAATTACACAACAAATATTGTGAAAAATGTCATTCAGAAGGTGGAACAACAGCAGATGATGACGCTAGTTTATTAGCAGGTCAGTGGACACCTTATCTTCAAGCAACACTGGCTGATTTTTATGCGGGAAGACGCGAAGTCCCAAAGAAAATGAAGAAAAGATTGAAAAAACTAACGCAAAAAGAAGGCGAAAATGGTATGAAAGCCTTGTTTAGTTATTACGCAAGTCAACAATAAGGGAAGAAAAAATGAGTTTTAAAGTGAATCGTAGAACGTTTATTCAAACCCTTACCGCAGCGGCGGCTGTTAGTGCGGTAGGTACACCCTTTTTAGCATTAGGCGCAAATAAGAAAGTGGTTGTGATCGGCGGAGGAACAGGTGGCGCAACGGCGGCTAAATACCTTCGTCTTGCTGATTCCTCCATCGAAGTCACCTTGATTGAGCCAAATAAAGATTACTATACCTGTTATTTAAGTAATGAAGTACTCGGTGGTAATCGTAAAATGGACAGCATTAAGTTTGGCTATGAAGGCCTTAAAAAGCATGGTGTAAAAGTTGTTTATGACTATGTAACAGGCATTGATGCAAAAGCTAAAAAAGTAACCACTAAAGGCGGTCAACGCTTTGATTATGATCGTTGTATTGTAGCACCTGGTATTTCAATGCGTTATGATACCATTGAAGGTTATAATGAAGCGGTCTCTAAAGACATCGTTCATGCATGGAAAGCAGGACCTCAAACCGTTACTTTACGCAAGCAATTAACAGATATGAAAGATGGTGGTACCTTTGTACTGGTCGCACCACCCAATCCGTTTCGTTGTCCTCCTGGCCCCTATGAGCGCGCCAGTCAGATCGCTGATTATTTTAAACGTAAAAAACCAAAATCAAAAATTATTATTCTGGATGCTAAATCTAAGTTCTCTAAGCAAGGCTTATTTATCCAAGGTTGGGAAAAGCTTTATGGCTATGGCACTGATAACTCTATGATCGAGTGGCGTCCAGGCCCCGATGCGACCGTGAATAAGCTTGATGCTAAAGCGATGACAGTTCACAATGCGTTTGATGATATTAAAGCGGATGTTTTAAATATTATCCCCGCACAAAAAGCAGGTAACATTGCAAAAACAGCAGGTCTTACCAATGATAAAGGTTGGTGTCCTATTGCATTGGATACGTTTGAGTCTACGATTCATAAGAATATTCATGTGATCGGTGATGCATCGATTGCTAAAGGAATGCCTAAATCGGGTTATGCTGCCAACTCTGAAGCGAAAGTTTGTGCAGCTGCCGTTGCAGCAATGCTAAATAACACAGAAGTGGGTTCACCCTCTTATATTAATACTTGTTACTCAGTGGTTGGTAAAGATTATGGAATTTCTGTTGCAGCGGTTTATAAACTTGCAAAAGACAAGTCTAAGATCATCAAAGTATCAGGTGGTTTAACACCTAAAGATGCAAGTGCTGAAATGCATAAACGTGAAGTTGGCTATGCACACAGTTGGTTCAATAATATCACTGATGATATTTTTGGTTAATCGACGCTATAGTTTTTCAGATAAATAATTTCCAAACCTAAGGAGCTCAAGCTTGAACTCCTGCGGAAATTTAAGGCGAGATTCTCCTCGCCTTTGTATTGTCTATTCTTTTAATATTTTATAATTTTTTGTTTTTAATCCAAATACGCATTGATATCGTGGGGTTAGGTTTAATAAATAGCTGGAAATTTAAAGTAAACGCTTTAGAATGGCGGCACATTAAATTTGATGACTACAAAACATAAGGAAACTACAAAATGAAATTAATCCTATTAGGCGCACCCGGCGCAGGTAAAGGCACGGTTGCTAAGTTATTAACCAAAGTTGATGGTTCAGTGCAAATTTCAACAGGTGATATTTTGCGCGGTGCAGTGACCGCAGGAACAGATCTCGGTAAAGAAGCAAAGGGTTATATGGATGCAGGAGACCTAGTTCCTGATGAGCTAATCATGAATATTATGGGTGAACGTCTACTTGAGGATGATTGTAAAAATGGTTTCCTTCTTGATGGTTTCCCACGCACTATCCCACAAGCAGATGCATTAAAAGAACTATTAGTAAAGTTAGATATTACGCTGGATATGGCGGTTAACCTTGATGTGCCTCGTGATGTGATTATGGATCGTCTAACAACACGTCGCACTTGTTCAAACAAGGATTGTCAAGCCATCTACAATGTTAAAAGCATGCCATCAAAAGTAGAAGGTATTTGCGATAAATGTGGTAGTGAAACTATTCAACGTGATGATGAAACTGAAGAAGCCATTGGTAATCGTTTAGCAACTTATAATGAAAAGACAGCTCCCTTAGTTGAATACTACCTCAGCGAAGGATTGCTTCTAAATGTAAAAGCAACCTCTAGCGATGTGGCGGTTGCAGAAGTCACCAAGCAATTAAAGGTATAATTTTATAATTTTTCAGATAAATAATTTCCAAATCTAAGCCGTACAAGCTTTAGCTTGTGCCAAACCACATAAGCTAAAGCTTGAACTCTTGCGGAAATTTAACTATGTGAATATCTATATAATAAAAAAGCCCAGTGTTTAGCTGGGCTTTTTTTATTGGCATTGTTTGTTAGAGCCTTTGTTAATACCTTCACCCCACAATTTAAATTTGGCGAAGATATTGTTTGTAACTTAAGCTTTCTTATTTTTAGCCTCTTTCACCATTGTCTGAAGTTCACCTTTTTGATGCATTTCTAAAGTAATATCACAACCACCGATTAGCTCTCCATTGATATAAACCTGTGGAAAGGTTGGCCAATTAGCAAATCGAGGTAGATTTTCAAAAATTTCAGGATCAGTTAGTATATTAACATAAGCGAATTCTTCGCCACAGTCCATTAGTGCTTGTGCAGCACGGCTTGAGAAACCACATTGAGGGAGTTGTGGCGTGCCTTTCATAAAAATAATAACGGGGTTTTCATCAACTGCATTCTTAATTCTGTCCATTACGTCCATGGGATACTCTCATTTTATTTAGTCAATATTAGTACCCGTGCAAACAGGCTGTGCAAGTTAATCTAACAGGTACTTAGAGGAAACTGTCCAATTATTATTGGATAGTACCTGAGTATGGAGGTAGGATTTTATAACTCAAGGATTCGACTGTTGGATTCAATAAATTCTTCAATAAAACTGGCAGGACGTGCGCTACTAAAGCGTTCTACTTCTTGTCCTTCCTCAAAGAGTATAATAGTAGGAAAGCCACGCACCTGATATTTTCCTGCAAGTTTCATATTATCACCTTCATCAATTTCTAGTTTGGCAAGTAAGACATTGCCTTCATATTGTCTCAAAACTTGTTCTAAAATAGGGGCAATAAAGAGACAAGGACTGCACCATTGCGCCCAAAAATCGACAAGTACGGGGGTGTTATATGATACTTCGATTACTTTTTTTTCAAAATCAGCCAAATCAATATTAAAAATATAATCAGGTTTCATTTTCTACCGTCCTTTAATAAATACTTTTACACCATAAAGAAAAAAAACAGCAAAAACAATAAAACTCCATTGGGGAATGGTAAACCCTGCAAATTGCCATGCAATTTCAACACAATCCCCCTCTCCTGCAAAAATCTTTTTAATAACCTCGTTCATAGGCAAAGTATTAACCCAATAATTTAATCCTTCACCACATTCGGGTGATTGATCTTTAGGAAGGCTTTGTAACCACGCATGTCGTCCTGCAACGAAAAGCCCTACAAGGCTAGCTGTTGCTAAAATTTGCCCATAAAGTCGCCGCACTAAACTGTGTTTAGGATTATGCAACAGACCAATAAGAAAGATAGCAGAAAGTGTCATAATAACAACACGTTCCAATATGCAAAGTGGACAGGCTTCAAGCATTAAGACGTATTCAAATAGAAAGGCGGTCGCTATAAATATTAGGGTAATAATAAAAGCGATACTAAAGGAGAGGCGAATGGACATCTGTTATAACTCTAGTATTTTGGTTTCAAGGAGGTTTCAAATAATTAAGGAAGTTCCAAGCAATGAATCTACCAATCTTACTTGCCCTTTTATCCCTATTTGAATCCTCTCAATCGTTGCGTAGAACGACTATGCGCCTCTTGAGATATTCCAATCAGGAACAAAAAAGGTGCAAAGTTATTCTACGCAACGATTGAAATAGCCCAAACAGGGAATGAAATATAATCAATTTAGGTCACTTAATTACTTGGAAGTTCCCATAATGCCTGATGAGATTTTAAATTAAAAACCTCACCATTCTTCAGACAAGCTCCTAGTGTACAACCGTATGAATAACTTGTTGCTTTTCAAAATATACCGTAAACCGACCATATTCCCAGCGTGTAATACGGGGCCATTTTTTGGTAACTTTTCCTGTTGAGTGGGTAATACGTTTAGCTTTTCCATATCGACGCAATACCTTTTTCATAGTATTACCCCGCAAAGGAATATTGATAGTTTGAGCAACATTTACCTGATTAGTAATATTTGACACTTTTGCTTGCGTTATAAGAGGGAATAGCAAAATGCTTGTGGTCAATAGTAAAGTTTGTATTTTCATTTTAATTTCCAGTATTTTTGCTTATTGTAAGTGTGAGGGAATACTGTTGTGTCTAAATAAGTAATGATGAAATATAGCTTGCTTAAGTATCAAAAATCGCCATTAAAGCATTGTAATAAACCTAATATATCTGCGTTTATTCCGCTATACTCGCACCCATGTTTAAACCGTTAGAATTATTTATAGGGCTACGTTACACACGCTCGAAACACGAAAATCATTATATTTCGTTTATATCTTTAGCATCTATGTTAGGTATCACCATCGGAGTGATTGTGCTGATAACCGTGCTATCGATTATGAATGGGTTCGAAAAAGAACTTCGTGAGCGTATATTAGGAATGGTTGCGCATGTGACCGTAACAGGGCCTGATAGACAGCTTCCCGATTGGGATTTACACCAACTCGCCTTGCAAACAGAGGAAGGGGTTGCAGGAGCCGCTCCTTTTATCGAACAGCAGGTGATGCTAAGTGCTAATAATGAAGTACGTGGGGTACAAATGCAGGGCATTCTTCCTGCCTATCAAAATCAAGTCAGTGATGTAGGTCGTCATGTGATTGATGGCGGGTTGGATAATTTAACCTCGCGTGGTTATGGTATTGCAATAGGCGTTGATTTAGCCACCGCATTGGGTGTTTTTGTCGGTGACAAGGTAACGGTGATTACTCCTAAAGCAAAAATCACCCCTGCGGGTGTGATCCCTCGTATGAAGCGTTTTACGGTAATGGCGGTTTATAAGATGAATATCCGTGATTATGATAGCAGCACCGCTTTTATTCATTTAGAGGATGCTGCTCGCTTATTTAAAACCAAAAAAAATGTGACAGGTATACGTTTAAAACTAGATAACCTCTTTGCAGCTCAAGGGATTGCTTATGAATTACAGCAACGCTTAGGCGATAAATTTGAAGTGACAGACTGGGGGCGAGACAATAAAACTTTTTTTAAAGCAATTAAAATGGAAAAGATCATGATGTTTTTTGTTTTATTATTGATTGTCTTAGTGGCTATTTTTAATTTAGTCTCATCATTAGTAATGGTGGTTAATGCAAAACAAGCAGATATTGCCATTTTGCGTACATTGGGCATGTCGGGTAAGCAAATTAAACGTGTTTTTATGATTCAAGGGAGTTTGATTGGTGTCACAGGTGCGCTAGTGGGGGCAACCTTAGGCGTATTATTAGCCAGTCATTTGGATGTTATTATCCCCGCCTTTGAAAGTCTGATTGGACATAAAATTTTCCCCGAAGACATCTTTTTTATCTCTACCATTCCCTCTGATTTACAAATGCCCGATGTGTGGCTGGTCACTGTCGCAACACTTATATTAGCGGTATTAGCAACGATTTATCCTGCTAATCGTGCCGCTCGTGTGCAACCTGCTGATTCTTTGAGGTATGAATAATGTTCCAGCCCGTTGAAGCCTTTATTAGTCTACGCTATACCCGAGCGCGTCGTCAAAGTCATTTCGTCTCCTTTATTACCTTTGCTTCCATGTTTGGTATTGCCTTAGGCGTGATGGTGTTGATTGTGGTGCTTTCGGTAATGAATGGTTTTGAAACCTCCATGCGTGATCGTATTTTAGGTATGTTATCACATGTCACTATTTCCGAAACCGATGCCAAAATTGAAAATTGGCAACAACGACGTGAAATGATGCTAAAGCGCGAACACGTTGTTGCTGTAGCGCCTTTTGTTGAGCGTCAAGTGATGTTGAATGCTTCAGGCAATGTGCAAGGTATTTTACTAGAAGGTGTTTTACCTGATTTTGAAAAAAAACTCAGCACCGTACCAGAACATATGATCAAGGGTAATTTTAGTGACTTAGTCGCTGGAAAAAATAATATTATCCTTGGTTCTAAATTAGCTAAAGCCTTGCATGTGGACGTGGGGGATTCCGTTATCTTGCTAACACCTAATGCGAGTAGTTTGCAATCAGGTGAATTACCTCTGCTCAGAGAATTCAATGTCATCGGCATGTTTGAAGTTGATCTGCAACAATACGATAAAAGCACAGCCTATGTGCATATGCACGATGCTGTTGACCTGTTTGAACTGGAAGATCAAGTGACAGGACTTCGCATTCAACTTGATGATCTGTATAAGTCCAATGAAGTGAGTCAAAAGATTATCGAAACCTCAGGGGATGATTTGTGGATTAGCGATTGGACAAAAAACAATACCACCGTCTTTAAAGCGATCCAATTACAAAAGACCATGATGTTTTTTATCTTAGGCATGATTATTGCCGTGGCGGCCTTTAATCTGGTCTCAACCTTAGTCATGGTAGTCACTGATAAAGCCCCTGATATTGCTATTTTTAGAACACTTGGTTTAACCCCCTTATCGGTGATGAAAGTTTTTATGGTACAAGGTACGCTGATTGGTTTAATTGGTGTATCGCTTGGTGTCGCGCTAGGAGTTTTACTGGCAATCAATGTGGGTACTATTTTACCGTGGTTAGAAAACCTGTTAGATACCCATTTCATTTCGCCCGATGTCTACGGCATCAGTGAAGTAGAATCTAATATCCAATGGCTTGATGTCGTAATTATTAGCATTAGCGCACTGGTACTTTCCATGTTAGCCACCCTATATCCCGCATGGAAAGCATCAAAGTTGCAACCAGCAGAAGCATTACGCTATGAATAATATTTATTAAAACTTAACTTCACTCACCTAAATTTTCTTGCATCCAAAGTCCTATTTTCTTAGCTTAGCTTATTTAGGTATTCCATCCCATATTTCAATATCATCAATCCATTGGTGTTTGGGATTGGCATCTCCGTATAGTTGACTTAACATAATAAAATCAATCGGTTTTGAGTCTCGAGTCGTTGGACCATAATGGTCGCCGATGACTTTTCCATTTATTTTCCATAAAGCCCTACCGTCATTACCTTCGCTCCAATGCCAATAAAATTCAGTCATAAACCATTCGTCCATCGGAACAGGAACGGTTTTATTGTCAATTTCCCAAATAGGGTTTTCAGGGTTTTTATCGCCTTGCCAATGCCAATACGGTATTCCATCATTATCGGTGTAAATATAGGCAATTAATCTAAATCCATTATCTTTTTCATAGTCTTTGGTTTTATATTCAAAAATTGCTCGCCACCTATCTAGTTTGACCAGACTTGCACTATCCATTTTAATCCAATACTTTATATATAAGTTTCTCCTCCCCTCTTGAATATTTAGAATCTCATAAGGGTTTTGAGTCACCCCTAACTCATCGTTTTCGATACTATAGAGCGTTTTAGTATAATCGCCATTATGTCCAATAACGGTTTGAATCTCACTTTTAATAGCTTGATGGTTATTATCATCGATATAATGCAAAGCACTCTCTTTTGCTCCCAATATATTAATCGGCCAAGAAAAACCCGTTTCATTATCTGTGCCTCTTATATAGCGATAATCTTCATTATCAAGATAGGCTTTATTATCAATATAAACACCCTTTTCAAAACCAGATTTAAATAAAAGCGTTGCATTAACCGATGTTGTTATTGGTAAGTTGGCTAGTTTAGCCGATGAGATAAACCGTTTATTTTTGATTAAATCTTTAAAAGTCCTTTGCACTTCTAAAGAGGAATCTAATCTTATTGTCGTCATTGTTTCATCCTCATTTTGCCAATTTTCATGCCAAGGGCTAATGGCAGAAAATTTTATATAAGGATTATCTAAAATTGTTTGAAATGCATCTTTTAGCCAGACACTTTTATTGCCACCTTGATGAAAATCGGTTACCCCAAACTCTAACAGTGCCACAGGTTTTGTACTATTAAGCCCTTTATATGAATCAATAGACGCTTCAAGTTGAGTAGAAAAATCTAAACCTTCCCACTCCTCATTTAATGTTTGAGCACCATATAAACTAAAACCTATCCAGTCTATATAATGATCACTTGGATAATAGTATTTGGGTTGATTCCATTCTTCATTTGGAAATGAAGTATAATTAAAGTGATAAAACCATGTAATATGATGAACTTGTTCTTGTTTGAAAATATCAATGATATGTCGATAAGCATCTCTATATCTCTCTGGCCCATCGGGATAATTTGGATCACCATAACCATCCTTTTTACCCGCTCCATTAAAAACGCCACTGTATCCAAACCAATCGCCATTTGCTTCAACCGCAAAATCAACCAGTAGTGGGATATTATCCTCCTTGGCATCGTTAGCCCATTGTCTTAACTCAGTATCAAAATCACCCTCTATAATTTTTTCTAGAGAAAATTGCCTCTCAGCAAGCCCTTGAATTTCATTACTTCTAGGCATTAATCTAACAAAAGGAATACTCTTAGTCTCATCAATGGTATGAATATGCGCTTTTGGATATTTAATCCCATTAAACCAATTTTGAGAAAAATAAGCCCATGCTATTTTTTTATTAGCAATTACCTCAAAATCGCTGATTTTTTTACGGGTTACTTGATCTTCAGAACCGCCAAAATCAGGAAATGCACCAAAATAGATTTTATTATCAGTAGGAGGGAGCAGTTTTGTCTCTTTTGTCGTTGTTTTCTCAGGGCAATTGTTGGGTAATATTGTATTAGCAGGTAAATAGCTTTTAATAATATTGACCGCTAAACCGATACTGCTATCGTTTTCGGTTACGCCTGAAAGTACTTCAATCGAACGATGATAGGCAAGGGAATCAGGTTCGCCATTAGACACTGCACCCAAAGCATCAATAAAACACCGTCCCACGGTGACTTTATTAGTAAACATTTGCTTTGATTTAATTCCCTCAGAGTCACTGCCAGAATAGGCTAACACATCATTAACATAGGTGACGATAAAATTAGATTTGAGCATTCCCTCATCTAACGCTTTGACCCAAAAAGCCAACCCTCCCACATCGGGCGCTCTGTTTAATAT
>WGBH01000181.1 GCA_015494435.1 Thiotrichaceae bacterium
CATCATCCAGGTGTTCTTCCTGATAGGCTTTATAGGCTTTTGCCCCTTGCTCACGAAAGACTTTGTCCGATTCGGTTAAGTCAAACAATGCGCTGGATGAGACAGCGATAACTAATTTTTGTTCAATCGGGTATGCCATGTTTGCTCCAAGGGTTGATGGCTGTGTATCGTGGGTAGATAAAGGGTTGATGTCAAATGCAGACGGGGTTTCAAGATTCAAGTTCTAACCTTTTAATCTTTAAAAAAGGGTAGCGTCCCCTTATTTAAAACTCAAATTTTTGTATCCTTTCTTACGACAGTGAGAAATTGGTAATATAGATAGCCCAAACTAATTTTATTTAGGATAAATATTATTGGGTTGTTTTTTATACAATCATTTGCATTTACAATTGACATGTAATCAAATACTTCAACAAAAAAGTGATGTTTAAAGGTGCAACCAAAATAGTTAAGGTAGCAGGTAGTTATTATTCCCGTAACAAAAATCCAAAAAAGCGGATAAAGCCAATTTTGTGAATGCTTAGAGCTTAACCAATGCAATTGGTAAACGGGGTACTCTAATGAAAAAACAGGTGTATTCTTCCTCTTTTTTTCAAGTTCTAGGGCGTGATACCTATTTGAATCTATGGCGTTTCCAACAGATCTTAATTGATGCTTTATTATTCTGTACGTTTCCTGCGATGTTTTATTTTTAGATATTTTATTATCTAGTCCATGCACGCCGTGAAAATTTATTTGCTTTTCAATATTTACGTAATCCAGATCGACTCCCTCCCTAAAGGTAGCATTTCTAAAATGGACGTACCCCATAAATGTCACATATTTAAACAGCGTAAAGGAATAAAATTCAACTTCACCAAATAACGCAAGTTTTTTAAAATTTATTGCCTTAAACTGGATAATTGTATCTTTATCTCCCGATTTTATGGTGCTTTTGAAGAAGTCCGCATTTTCATAAAAGTTAGTATCAACAATACCAAAAGAATTTATCTTACAGTTATGTAATTTAAAATTCCCCTTACAATTGCTTTCTTTAATACTTATTTCATCTATCATCATTTGTGAGTTATTATTGGATGATTGTTTATTTATGTAAAGTTTCGACTCAAAACTACAGTCCTTAATTACTATAGATGTTACTCCACTCTCAATGTATACATCTTGTTCAGCAATAAATCCAATAAATTCGATACGACTAACATCATTAAGACGCAGCCTTTGTCTAAGAAAAGAATCTGAAATACTAATATATTTTGTGGCTCTTAGCCCTCTAATTGATAAAGTACCTGCATCGAAGAAAACGGATGTGCCTGTTCTATCTGTACCTCCATGCAACGGCACAAGACCAAAAAAGTGATTAAGCTCCGCTGTTAAATTATCATTATCGGTCATATGTTTTTTATTAAGCTCCCATATAGAGGATAAAACTTTATAAGCTAACAATCCCATTCGCAGGAATGAGAGTCCTCATATTTACAATACATAGGTGGAACAATTATCCGTTTTATTGCGTAATGAGGGCAAAAAGCGGATAAAAGCTGTTGGCCTATGTATCACAGGCTGATAGTGGGATAGAATATTGTTGCTGTCAAACCGATTGCATGGCTTGGGTGATTTGATTTAGTTCATCATCAGAACTGATAAAGGGTGGCATGGTGTATAATAGTTTACCAAAGGGGCGCAGCCATACGCCCTTATTAAGTAATTGGGTTTGTACGGTGGGAATATCAATCGCTTCTTTCATTGCCACCACACCGATTGCGCCCATGATGCGAACATCAGCTATTTTATCCGACTGTGAACAGGGCGCTAAGCCTTCTTGAAGTTGCTTTTCGATATTGGAGACCCGCGCTTGCCAAGGGGATTCCAATAGTAAGTCGATAGACGCTTTGGCAACAGCACAAGCCAGTGGATTTGCCATAAATGTTGGCCCGTGCATTAAGATATGTCCTTCTTTTTGGATGCCTTGGCTGATTTTCGGGTCGGTGAGTACGGCAGCTAGTGTCATA
>WGBH01000182.1 GCA_015494435.1 Thiotrichaceae bacterium
TATTAGATGATAATAAGAAACCTATTATCTCGACTCAACAAAAGCAAGAAAATAGACAACAATGGCAAATCATACCCACTAACAAACAAGAAGGTTTTGTTTTTATTCAACAAATAGGAACGAATCAAGTGCTTGAAGTGGAAGATGCTATCAAAAAAGACGGCGCTAAAGTAAGATTGGCCACCAGAAAACGACGCTCTAATGACCATCAAGAATGGAAATTAATCCCCTTTGAAAAACAGTCTCACTGGTATTTTATTCAAAATAGAGCCACTGAGAATGTATTAGATGTGGCTTATAAAAAATCAAAAAATAATACACCCGTGGTCAGTTATCATAAAAAAATACGTGGCAATGAAAACCAATTGTGGTTATTTGAGCAGGCCTGATTTTTTAATTTTTAAGCAGAGAAGCATTCCCATTCAAAAACTTATTTGCAAATAAACCACTCAATAAACCAAGTGCTAACCAATAAACAAGGTTAACCCACGCGGTTGAAATTAAAAATTGATGTTCTAATTGTGATAATGCGCTAACCGCTTCTTTTTCTTGATTTAAAAAACCATGCACTTCAGGATGTGGAGCGCCTACAATATGTGGTAAGACAATAAAAACTAAACCTGCCACCTTAAAAGACGTAGGCGCAAGATAAAGTACCGATAAACCAATCATGGTAGCGACAATAGTGAATGTCCACCACAATTGTCTTGCATGTAAATCCGCTGCTACCGTACCGGGTACTTCGGGAGGCAAACCAATAATAGTTGCCAAATAAAAGGATAAATACCCTCCTATCCCAATAAGGAGTCCAGAGCGCCATGAAATTTCTGGCTTACCAAATTTCAGAAAAATAAAGGCTAAAAAGCTTGTGAGCAGTAAGCTATGTCCAAAAGCAATAAGAATATCAGCTAAAAAAGTATAACCTATTCTTTCCGTGCGACTGGCAGGTTTCCATGCTTCACCGTCATGCTGGTGGGAATGTGCTGTAGCATTCTCTGTATGGGTATTAGGCATTGAGGGAGATTCCTTTGTCACTTCATATATTTCCGCTGAATAAATAACAGGTGTAGTAGAAAATGCTTGTAGTGTACCGAGTAATAGCCCTGCAATAACAGCACTAAAAAATGCGGTATACATTATATTTCTAAATAACATACTTTAAATGGTCTCTTCTCTATTAATGACAAGGAAAAACAGCAGCATGGCGTGCATCATGCGCTGAATTGTGAGCAATATCCATTTCATTAAAACCAACACCATAAAGTACAACAATAGCAACAAGGGCACTTGCAATAATTTGTAACGTAGCAGAAATACTGACAATCGTTTTATCAGCTAATTGAGTCGAAGTGTGCATATAAAATTCTCCAAGACACCCATCGTGTCTATAAAATAGGAAGTAAAAAGCTAGTATCGGGCTAAACCGTTCCGAGGGGAGCACAGAGTCAAAAAGTAAAGACTATTTTCTGTTTCCTAGCAAGAGCAAACACCGCGAGTATAACAAATTAGTAGAAAAACACTTTAATCTTTTATTATCCATTTCATCACTCGTTTAGAAAATTAGAAACACTTGATGATCTATTCCTCTTTGCTAAGATGGACAAGTTTATGTGCATTTTGCTCCCAGTTACGACCATCAAACTCTTCAATGATTATTTGTTTAGGCTGTGGATCAAGGCAACGCACATTAATATCATAACCATCAGGATTAGAGCGTGGAATATAAAAGGACTTAATACCACAGGTTTTGCAAAACTTGTGTTTCGCTTCTCCCGTATCAAAGGTATAAGTACTGATATTCTCCTCCCCTTGGAGCAATTTAAACTTAGACTTTGCAACAATTAAATGCAAATAGCCTGATTTAGAACAGATGCTACAATTGCAATTTTGGCATTCAATCACCTCCGCCGCTTCCACTTCAAACTTTACTAAGCCACAGTGACACCCCCCTTTATATAGCATTAGACTTCCTCCATTTTATTAAAATAATGCACTAAATTTTATTATAACTTTAACATTTCTTTATTAATAACGGACATTAATCTATTTTTTCTGTATGATTTGCAATCAGACAATCTACAAGGAGGATTGACGGTGTTAAGAACAATTTGTATATTAAGCTTATTATTACTCTCCCCAATGACAGGGGCAAAAGAAAGAATTGCCTTAGTCATCGGCAATACAAACTATCAAAACCTCCCTAAATTACCTAATGCCAGCAAGGATGCAACGGACATCGCTACAACATTAAGAAAACTTAAGTTTAAAGTTATACAAGCAACTGATTTGACTAAAAAAATAATGCTAAAAAAAATTACCGAATTTAGTCGTAAACTGAATTCAAATACGGTTGGTTTATTTTATTATGCAGGTCATGCCTTAGAAGCAGGAGGAAAAAATTATTTAATCCCCATTGATGCGGATATTAATGCTTTTGATGAAGTACAAAATGAAAGTATTCGTGTCGATACAATATTAAATAGAATGCGTAGTTTAAAGCATAATAATTTAAATATTCTCATTTTAGATGCTTGTCGTGATTATCGATATAAAAAAGTAGAACCTTTTCAAGACGCTAATGCTTTAGGAAAAATGACCGCTCCTGATAATTTTTTAATTATTTATGCCACCACTCCTGGTAAAAAAGCAGCAGATGGTCGTGGTAAAAATGGTCTATTTACTAAACATTTAATTAAATACATGCTCCTTCCTAAGGTAAATATACAGACGATATTACCCATGGTGCGTAAAGAGGTGATAAAG